>CAVDMZ010000068.1:3470-7278 GCA_963610115.1 Duodenibacillus sp. | reverse complement strand
ACGCAAGATTGTTTGGACGGTTCCCGCGAAAAGGCCGTTTTATACGGCACAGGCGCGTGGCAGAAGGGCGAAGTGAAGAATTTGCCGGTGTTCCAACAAGCTTATGACGCCGGAAAAAATTGCTAGGAGAAGAGATGAAAAAATCTTTAACGGGTATTTTGGCAATGTAACCTTTGCCCCGGGCGTGATTCACTGGCACGGCGCCGCGCCGGACAGCTGGTTTGTGCATATTTCGGTGGAAACCAACGCCCACCAAAACGGGAAAACCGATTGGTTGGACCCGGTAACGGATAAAGAATATAAATAAGGATAAAATATGTTGTTAGACAAAGTAAATCAACCGCAAGATTTAAAGAGTTTTTCTTTGCAGGAACTGACGGCACTTTCTGAGGAAATCCGCCAAGTGCTTCTGCGCAAAATCAATGCCACGGGCGGGCACTTAGGCCCCAATTTGGGGTTTATTGAGCCGACGGTAGCCCTACACTATGTGTTTAACTGCCCGACGGATAAATTTGTGTTTGACGTGTCGCACCAGTGCTACACGCACAAAATACTGACCGGGCGCAAGATCTATTTTACCGACCCGGCCAAATACCACGAGATTTCCGGCTATACCAACCCGGCCGAAAGCCCGTGCGATAATTTTGTGGTGGGGCATACCTCCACGGCTCCCAGCTTGGCCGTTGGACTGGCCATGGCGCGCGATTTAAAAAAGGAAAAGCACAATGTATTGGCCGTCATTGGCGACGGCTCCTTAAGCGGCGGAGAGGCCTTTGAGGGGCTGAACAATGCCGGCGCGTTAAAAAGCAATATCATCATCGTCGTTAATGATAATGAAATGTCCATCGCGCCTAACCACGGGGGGCTGTACAAGAACTTGGCCTTGCTGCGCCAAACCAAGGGAGCCGCGCAGAACAACTATTTCAAGGCCTTGGGCTTTGATTATGTGTATGTGGACCAGGGCAACGATATCCCCGCTTTGGTGGCCGCATTTGAGCAGGTCAAGGATTCCCCCCGCCCGGTGGTGGTGCACTTGCACACGCTCAAGGGCAAGGGCTGCGCCGAAGCCGAGGCCAACAAAGAGGCCTTCCACTGGATTTTGCCCGGCACTTTGGACCACAAAAAACCCGCTGCGGCCGGGGAAACATACGACAGCGTCAGCGTGGACTATTTCCTTAAAAAACGCGCGCAGGACCCGGGTTTTATCGTATTAAACCCGGCTACGCCGGAGGCCGTGGCGCTGACCCCGCAGGTGCGCGCGCAGTTGGGCCCAGGTTTTGCCGACGTGGGCATCGCCGAAGAACACGCCGTGGCGGCCGCGTCTGCGTTGGCCGCGGGCGGAGCTAAGCCGGTACTGGCAATACTCAGCTCTTTTGTGCAACGCACCTACGACCAACTGTCGCAAGATTTGGCACTCAATCACAACCCGGCCACTTTGCTGGTGTACTGGGGCGGCATTTCCGCCGGGGACGCTACGCACTTGGGCTGTTTTGATATGGCCTTGATTGGCAATATTCCCAATATCGTCTATTTGGCGCCGACCAGCAAAGAGGAATATTTGGCCATGTTGGACTGGGCCGTAGAGCAAAAGAAGCACTCCGTGGCCATCCGCGTGCCGTTTGGGCCGCTGGTGCACAGCGACCGCCCGGTAGCCACAGATTACACAGAGCTCAACCGCTTTGAACTGGTGGAAAAAGGAACGGAAGTGGCCTTGGTGGGACTGGGGAATTTCTTCCACTTGGCCCGCCGGGTGCAAGAGGAATTGCAAAAGAGCTTGGGTATCCGCGCTACGCTCATCAACCCGCGCTACATCAGCGGGGTGGATAAAGAGCTGTTGCAAAGTTTGCAAAAGGACCACCGCTTGGTCATTACCCTAGAGGACGGGGTGAAAGCGGGCGGTTTTGGCGAAAAAGTTGCCGCGTTCTACGGCCCCGCGGATATGAAGGTACTTTCCTACGGGGCGGACAAGGTGTTTACCGACCGCGTGCCCGTAGAGCAGTTGTATGCACGCTACCGCTTGACCCCGCAGCAGATTGTGCAGGACGTGGCGGAGTGCTTGAAAAAATAGGAGGGTGTATGTTGAGATTAAATCGTATTTTAGCTTCCGGGATGATGTTCCTGTCCGTGGCGGCCTGCGGGCAGAACCCGGGCGAATTGGCTCGGGCGGCGGAAGGCGCCGCCCCGGCGGCCACGGCCAAGGTCCCTGCAGGCAAGGTGTTGGTGGCGTATTATTCCCACTCGGGCCATACCCAAGCGGTGGCCAAGCAAATTGCGGCTTTGACGGGCGGGGATTTGTTTGAAATCCAAACGCAGCAGGCCTATCCGGCCGATTACCACACCTTGACGGAAGTGGCCAAAAAACAACTAAACGAGGGCTATCGCCCGGTGTTAAAAAACAAAGTGGCCGATATGGACAAATACGACGTGGTGTTTATCGGTTCGCCGGATTGGTGGGGTACTTATGCCCCGGCGGTGGCATCTTTCTTGGCGCAGTATAACTGGACGGGAAAAAAAGTGGCGCCGTTCTTTACTAATGGGGGCGGCGGCATGCAGCGTTGCCAAAGCGATATGCAAAAGCAGCTGGGTGCTGTAAAGCTCTCCCCGGGGGTTACCTTTTACGGGCGTTCCTCGGGCGCGCCGCAGCGCGAGCTGGAAAAATGGGTCCGGCAGACCTTACCATAAGCAGACACGCAAAAAATCCCGGGCCGTTCGGTCCGGGATTTTTTAGCCGGAAAAAGTCAAAACCGCATGGTCTGCACTTCAAATTTTCCCGTCAGTTCTTTCAGCAAATCCTCTTCCTTTTTAATCACTTCCAGCAGAATAATTCCCTCCGCCGCGCAGGCGTCTTGGGCCACCTCGTGCAAGCCCAGGCGTGTTTTGATACAGCAGCCATAGCGCGTTAAAATGTCTTGCAGCAGGGCTGCCTCATTTTGGCGGTTATCTAAGCGGATGCCGATAATGGTGCGTTTCATGCGCTCCTCCTCGCAGTGTTTTTTATAGCTTAGCAAAAAAAGCGTTTTTATGCACGCGTAAAACGGGTTATTTCCTTTGCCCCTCCGGCACTGCAAAACGCCGCCGGAGGCGAAAAGGGCGGCCGGCCCGGAGATTATTCCCCTTTTTTTCCAAATGCCAAAACAAAGGCTCTCCGCCCAATTTGCAGCGACAGTTTGCCATAGCAGCGCCGGGCGCGCGGCAAAAGATACAGCGTAAAGCTCTTGGCGCCACGTAAAACGGATGCAGGAGATAAAACAGACACCAGCAAGTTTTGCAGGGGTGTTTTCCAATGAGAACGCTTGATATAACGCAAGTATTGTTTGGGGTTTTGCCAAAACTGGGCCACAGACGGACGATAACTCAAAAGCGGCAAATATTCCGAGTGATTCGTATCGGAAGCGTGGCGGATAAGCGCCATTTCCTTTTTATCTTCCTCTGTGGGATAAGACAAGAATTGGTTTACCCAATCCACCGCAAACGGGCCCTTGGACAGAAAAATATTCCGTCCGCCAAAGACTCGGGCGCAATCTTGTGCAAAGGCCAGCATACCGTCAGAAAGTACGCGGTAGGCGTTGATGCGGTTTTGCTCTTCTTGTGGCACATTAGGCGCGTGTACGGCAGCTCCGTCCGGCGTGATGTTTTTCACGGGCGGCTCGGGGGCGGTAAATAAAAATTCCATAAAGTCCCAACGGTGCGTATAAACGCAAGGAGTTTCTATTCCCCCCGTAGGAGGCAAAAAGGAGTCAAACGCATAGGCCTCACCCTCTTGGGACGGAATGACCGACCAATAATACCCCATGACCTGTTCTTTACC
>CAVDMZ010000068.1:2754-3460 GCA_963610115.1 Duodenibacillus sp. | reverse complement strand
GGTTCTTTACCAAAAACGGCCTCTATTAACTTTTGGGCGGAAAAAGAAAATGTTACGCTGTCCACAATGCCTATTTTACCTTCAAACTTGAGGTGTTTTTTCAAATACGCCTGATAATTGGCAAATTCCTTTTGCGCTAAGGGCCGGATAAGGGGCATATACTTTTGGATGAGCTTTTGGCAAGCCTGCGCCGTGGACGGAATTTCCCCCGCCGCCTGTTTCAGCTCCGCAGATATTTGCGTAAAATGCCTGAGTACGGCACTGGTTTGGTCCAAGGACCCTTTGTGATAGTCCAAGCGGCAAATACGGTTAATAAAACGGAGCGCATAAATATAGGCTGAATGTAAATTTTGATTTTGAAAGGTATCAAACACGCGCTGCAGGGAATACCCGTCCCGTGCGGCAAAAAACACATTGGGGGTCTGGTTATTTAGTGCGCGCTGTTCTATCCAGCGTGCAAACCCGTACGCCACCGGGCCGCCCACGCCGTAACCCAAACGGTAAAAATAGGGCAAGACGGTTTGTTGTGTGCGCGCGTTTTGCCATGCCAAGATGAGCATTCCCAGACAAACCGACGCTTCATAAGACGGGTTTTCCCTAAAAAACCGGGCTTCCCGGGGGTGGGCGGATAAATATTGCTGGGCGGCGCTGGGGTATTGCACGGCATGCCAGCCGGCTTGCTCGGCCCGGCGCACATCGGACTTTA
>CAVDMZ010000068.1:0-2744 GCA_963610115.1 Duodenibacillus sp. | reverse complement strand
CTTTAAATTGTCGCCAATATGTAAAAAATTTGCCGGATTGGCCTTTAATTCCTGCGCAATATGGCGGTATAAAGCCCCGGTGCCTTTTAATTTACGCACCGCATTGGAAACATAAAGTTTCTCAAAACCCGTATATCCTTTTTCCCGCAGTACCTCTGCCAAAAATTCTTTGGGAAGGTACATATCTGATATAATTAAAATGCGTTTTCCCTGCCCTTTGGCGTAGTCAAATACTTCTTTGATTTCCGGGTTAGGCTGCAGGGTTTGGCGTTCCAAGTCCAGTTCCGCTTGTTTGAAAGCGGCGTCCGGGGCGGAGAGTTCCCCATAAATTTCATCTAGGGTAATATCCTCGTATTGGGGGTATTTGCGCCGGGCGGCGTCCTCGGCTTGGCGGCGGTGTTTGGCCCAGCCGGGTTGTTTTTCCAGTTTTTCAACGTGTAAAAACAAATCAGACGGCCGCAGATAAGGGCGCATCAGCAGGGTATCAAAAATATCAAAGGTAATAATGGGGTGTGCATCCACGAAGGGTTTTATTTTGTCTAAAAACATATTAGGCTCCTATTATTTATTATTTTAACCAACTTTTACATTCCTTGGGTATAGAGTATTTATAACGGGTATGCAGTACAAACGGATGTCCAAACACTACCCATACCCGCCGGGAGCAGACATAACTGTTGCGCCGTTCTATATAGCACCAGGCAAATCCTTTGCGGCGACACTGCGGGGTAAACCAGACCTTTTGCAAAATTTCCTTCCAACGCTCCTGCCCCGGGCGGCAGACTTGCCGGATCTCTTGGGTAAGGAGGTTTTGCTCATTGATTTGTATCAGGGCCCGGTGGCAGACGGTTTGGCCCGGGTGTATGCGGTAGTTAAACAGCGGCCGGTCCACAAACATCACGCGGCCTGCCTTGGCCAGCTGCAAATTGATGTAATAATCCTCGCTCAAGTGACACTGGGGCAGCGGGAAAAAGGTCTTGGCCGCGGCAGCGCGGAAGAGATGTCCGTTTAAAAAATTGTGCTTTTTGAGCAAGTTCTCATAGCTGTGAAAATCCGCAGAATGAAAATCATGCCCCGGCATTTGCGCTTGCCAAAAGGCGGCAAAGGTGGGGTAATTTTTCGGGTCGGTACCCAGCGGTGCATAGGTGTCGGTTTTGTTCCAAGCGCGCTCTAAACGCGTGCCGTCGGGCGCGATAAAATAATTGTCCGGCAGGGTTTGCACCGCCTCGGGGTGGGCCTCCAACACGGCCACTTGGGTGGAAATGCAAGCGGGCAAGTATTCATCGTCGCTGGCGCAGGCGGAAATATATTTGCCTTGGCATTGGGCCACCAAGCGGCTCATGGTCACGGCAGTGCCGGCATTGGGCTGTGTGGCAAAGACTACCCGGGCAAAGCGTTTTTCGCATTCCGGTTTGAGCTGCTGCAGCCGCGCATAGGTGCTGTCCTTAGAGCCGTCGTCTAATACCAACAGCTCTAAATTGGGGTAATCCTGCGCCATAACGGAGCGCACCGCCCCCTCTATAAACCGCTCGTGGTTATAGGCCGGAATGAGGATAGAAACCAACGGGGTGTCCATAAGCCTCCTAATTGCCAAAGCGGTTGCACGCGGCGACCACTTGGGCGGCTTCTTCATCGCTCAGCACAGGGCTGATAGGCAGGGAGAGTTCCTCGCGGTGGATGCGCTCGCTGACAGGATAGGATTGGGCCTTCCATTCCGCATACGCGCCCTGTTGGTGCGGCGGCGTGGGATAATGGATGAGGGTTTCTATTCCCTGCTCTTTGAGATAGGCCTGCAGCTCATCGCGCCGCGGACAGCGAATGGCAAAAATATGCCATACATGCGCGGCCTCATCATAGGTCTGCGGCAGCGTGATGATCGGATTTTTGATGTTTGCTTGGTAAAACGCGGCAATTTGGCGGCGGCGGGCATTGTCTGCGTCCAAGTGCGGCAGTTTAACGTCCAGCGCGGCGGCCTGAAATTCGTCCAAGCGGGAGTTTACGCCCTTGTAAATGTGATGATATTTGCGGTCGCTGCCGTAGTTGGCCAGCGCGCGGATTTTGGCGGCCAAGGCGTCGTCGCTGGTGGTTACGCAGCCGCCGTCGCCCAATCCCCCTAAATTTTTGCCCGGGTAAAAAGAAAACCCGGCGGCATCGCCCAAATTGCCCGTGCGGCGGCCTTGGTACATCGCCCCGTGGGCTTGGGCGGCGTCTTCTATCACTTTGAGGTGGTGCTTTTGCGCCACTGCCCACACTTTTTGCATTTGTACGGCTTGGCCATAGAGATGCACGACCATGATGGCTTTGGTGCGCGGGGTGATTTTGGCTTCCAGTAAATCCGGGTTGATGTTATAGGTGGCCAAGTCCGGCTCTACCAAGACGGGGGTGGCGCCGTTTTCGCTAATGGACAAAATGGTGGCAATGTAGGTATTGGTCGGAACAAGAATTTCATCCCCCGGCCCAAAGCCGTAGGCCTTGATAATGAGGTGGAGCGCGTCTAACCCGTTGGCCACGCCAATGCAATGTTTGGCCCCGGTGTAGGCGGCAAAATGCGCCTCAAAGGCGGCGTCTTGCTTGCCGTGGATATACCAGCCGTCGTCTAAAATTTGTTTCAAGCGCGCATCTATTTCTGCGCGGAAACGCTCATTTACTTTGTGCAGGTCTAAAAATGAAATCATTTTAATTTTCCTCTTTTTAAATAATTGTTTTGCTAAAAACACACTTGGGAGAGCAATTACACCCGATAC
>CAVDMZ010000067.1:0-7280 GCA_963610115.1 Duodenibacillus sp. | reverse complement strand
GAAAAATGGAAGATCCTGGACTAAGACACTCCAGGATGACCTTGTTTTATGTAACAACGGAAAAAGAAAAACCCCGCAGAAATTTTAAGGCCCTTTTCTGTCAAACAGAAAAGGGCCCTAATAAATGAACGCGTCATTCTACCGCAGCTGCAACAGTGCAAAATGCAGGTAATCCGTCTCCGGCATCCCCATTAAAATGGGGTGGTCTTTGGCCTGCCCGCGCAACTCCACCAGCACGGCGCGCCGACCGGATTTGCTGACGCCCTGGCGGAGAATATCCATAAACAACTCGCGCGAAATATGGTGCGAGCAAGTGGAAAAGGCCAAATAGCCGCCCTCTTCCAACCCTTCCAACGCCATTTTGACCAACTTGACATACAACCCCACGGCTTTAGGCAAGTTCTTGCGGCTCTTGGCAAAGGCCGGCGGATCTAACAGTACAAAATCCGGCTGGTCGGGCAATTCCTTTTTCTTCATGGCCGATAATATGCGCTCGGCATCGTCGCGGTGGAAGACGGCCAAATCCTTGACCCCGTTAAGCTCGGCATTTTTATTGGCAAATTCCACAGCAGCGGCGGAGCAATCGCATCCCCACACTTGGGCCGCGCCGGCCAAGGCCGCCGTAATACCAAAGGAACCGATGTAGCTGTACAAATCCAACACCAATTTGTCTTTGAAATAAGGTTTTAAGAAAGCGCGGTTTTCGCGTTGGTCGTAGTAAAAACCCGTCTTTTGGCCCACGCGCAGGGGCACTTCGTACTTTACGCCGTTTTCCTCAATTTGCACGGTGTCGGGCACCTCGCCCACCACTTCGGGCGTATTTCCCAATCCCTCCAAGGTGCGGAACGCGCTGTCAGCACGGTACAAAATGCCTTTGGGTTTATAGATTTTTTTCAATGCGGCGGTAATCGCGGCCTTTTGCTTTTCCATCCCGGCGGTCAAAATTTCCGCCACCAAAATATCGCCGTAGCGGTCCACAATCAGCCCGGGCATATGGTCGCTTTCGCTGTAGCACATACGGCCGTATTTGCGCACGCCGATTTCCTTGCGGTAATCGTAGGCAAGGTCTAAATTTTGGAAAATAAAATCCTCCGGTAGCGGCTCGGGGCCCTTTTGCAGCATGCGTACGGCAATCAGGCTGTGCGGATTAAAAAAGCCCGTGCCCACGCAGTGGCCCTCGCTGTCCAGCACGCGCACCAAGGTGCCCGGCTCTACCGCAGTGTTCAAACCGTCAATTTCATTGGAAAAAATCCAACAATGCCCCGCTGCGATGCGGCGGTGTTCTTTGGGTTTTAGTTTAATTTCCGTCATGTTCTTTGTCCTTATTTAAATCGTCAATCTGTTGTACGGGCACATGCGAGGCGCACAAAGGGCAATCCTTGGCGTGAAAGGTGCGAATCGGGTAAGCCAGTAAAGCTCGCAGCGGCAGTTCCAATGGCAAAATCCCCATAGAACGGTCCACCATGACCGCTACGCCCAGCACCTTGGCCCCGGCGGCCTTAATCATTTCTTCGGCTTGCAAGACCTTGCGCCCGCCGACGGTTACATCGTCCACCAGCAGCACGCTCTCGCCCGGTTTGATGACAAAATGGTGTTTTAAAATCATACGGCCTTGCGCGTCCTTGGAGGCAAAAATCGCCCGGGCACCGCGCACGCGGGCCACCTCCTGCGCCAACACGGAATTGGACGGCGTCAGGGCCATGACCACATCGGCGTGCGCGGGAAATTTATCCGACATAGCCTGCGCGATTTTTTGCGCCAAATTGGGGTGCTGCAACAATAGTGAGGTCTGAATATAGGTTTGGCTGTGGAAGCCCGAGGGCATCACAAAATGGCCTTCCACCACGGCCCCATGCTCCTGCAAGAGCGACAACAAGTCTATACTATTTCTTGGCATTGAATTCTCCTTTCAAAAAAGCGCGGCTTTTTGTAAATTCGGTGCGCAGCCCGCGGCGGCGCGCGGCGTCTATCTGCACGCCGGTTTTTTTGGCGCGCAACATCTCCAGGCGCGGTTTTAACATAGACGAAGACACCTTAAACGCCAAGGCCGGATTGCCCGACTCATCGGTCAAATTTTCCGCCAGCAGTCCCGCCTTAGAGGACGGAGTGAACATCGTCCAAATGACTAATTCAAAGGTTTCACGGACCCAGTCCGTCCAGCCCGACACCGCGGCCGATATCACCGGGCCTTGCATGTAGGCGTTATTAATAATCATCGTACCATTTTTGAAATCCACCGAGGCGGCCATTTCATTAAAGGCCACATCCTTGAGCACTTCCCCCACCTTAAAACTTCCGCTTCTCTCCATGCGGTGCATCATAATAAACGGCGTAAAGGTAATATTGAGCGCCTGCTGTTCCTCCGCCAGTTTTTCCATTTGGTGGATGACCCCATCCTTGAGCTGTACATCCAAAGTGCCGTTTAATTGGGCCGCCCCGGGCAAAAGCCCCGTAAAGGCAAACTCCGCATCAAAATCCCGCCCGGAAAGTACCGTACTGGCAAAGGTGTCGGCATACAATGTGCCGGAAAAATTGGGCATAAACTGCGGCAGGCGGTCGCGGAAGTTGCGCAGCCAGGCCAATTCCCCGGTCTGCACCGCAGAAGGGGTGTGCTTGGTTTTAGGGATATCCCCAATCACGTCGGCAAAGTCCTGCACCACCCGGATAAAGGACATCGGCTCAAAATGTTTTAAATAAATAGAGGTGCTGATATCGCGCCGCGGGCTTTTGATGCGGTCTATGGACAGGCGCATCTTCAGCGGCACGCCGTCTAAAGTGCCCGAGGCGATATACGCATAGACATTCCCCTTGCGGTAGGAGCCTGTCAGTTTGAGGCGGTCAAAAACGGTGTCCTTGATTTTTACGCGTCCGTCCGTGGTGGCGGCATACAAATCGGTAAAATTTTTCTTGGCGATAAAAGTACCCGTTACCCCGGCCGTTTCAAAGCCCCAAAAATGCCCGCTGGCCTGTTTGGCGTTGATTTGCACCAGCGGCAAAGAAAATTGGCCGTCCTTGCGCACCAGCTCAGCCGAAGCCTGCCCCTGCCCGGTCAGTTGAAAGCGCGCCAAGGCGGGCCAATTTTTGCTCAGCGCCGCCAAATCGCCCCACCCGGTTTTGGCCTGCAAAGAAAGCGCCATCGGCGTGGCCGCGGCAAACTCCACCGTACCCGAAACGCCGAGCGTCATATTTTTGGTCTTGGCGCTGAGTTCGTCTAAATGCAGCTGCGTGTACCCGGCACCCAAGTGGCCGCGGGCCGTCCAATGGCTGCTGGGCACTTGAAAAGCAGGCAAATCCTTTTGAAAGACGCTTAAATCCTGCTGGTCAAAGGCCGGAGCCTCGGCCTGCACGGTAAAGAAGGGGGTTTGCAAATTGTCTATATCCACCGTCAAGCGTACCGGCTTGCGGAACAAAGCCACCTGTGTTTTGAAATTGCGCAAGGCAAATTTGCTCCAATCAAAATCGGCAAGGTTAATTTGCCCCGTACCGCGGATTTCCAAATCGGAAATATTATCCTTCCAACGGTTGCGCAAAACCGTCTCCAGCCGGAAACGCGAGAGCTCATTAAAGCGCAAATGGGAAAAATGAACATTCAGCCCATACACCGCATGGCTGACGCCCGAGCCCAAGTCTTTATAGCTCAGGACCCCGTCGCGGATACGCCAATCCTCTATGCTGACCTGAAGACGCTCCCCCCGCAGGCCGCTGACATAGGTCTCTTGCGCGGCGGCGGTATGCACGGACGGGGTATTGTACATACCCGTTTCGTCGCGCACAATTTGAATGCGCGGACGCTGCAACGTAATTTCGTCAATAATCAGCTTATTTTCTAACAACGGCAGCATTTTATAGCGAATGAGTACGGACTCGGCCGACAGAAACGCCCCGCCGGGGCGCACTGAATCATCCAAAACAGCAAAGCCCTTGAGCTCCACCGTATTTAAAAATTTCAAATCCAAAGAAGAAATAACCACCGGGCGGTCAAAAAGCGTTTGCAGACGTCCGGCCAAGGCCTCGCTGATTTGCTGGGCATTAAACATCTTTAGCGCCGCCACCCACAGCCCGGCTCCGGCCAAAAACAGCAGCATAATCACAAACAGCCCCAAGCGCAGCGTCCATTTGCACAAGCTTCCCGTCCAGCGCAAAAGCCGCTTGGACAGGCGGGGTTTCACAGGGGTTGATTTTGTTTCTTTTTTACTCATAGTTCCTTACGCCTGCGCCGAATGGATATGCTCTAGGATATAGTTTACCACAATCTTCCATGTATTATAGGTGCTAACGGCAATGGCCCGAGCCATGGTCCCCAAGGCCACCCGCTCCGGGAACAAGGTTTTAAGCACCAGGGCCAATACTACCGCATTGCACAGGACAATCATCACCACGGAAAAAATCCGCCCGCCGGCCAGCTGTAAATCCGGCTGTTGGGTCTCCCATAAGGTTTTGACCGTCTGCACATAGTGAAAGACCATCAAAAAGCCCGCCACAAATACAAACACCGGGCGATAGGGGGCCGCGTCTATGCACAATTCCAAAGCCAAATACGCCAGCCCGGCCATACAAGCATACAGCGGCACCACATACGGCGCCAGCACTACGGCGGCGTTGCAGCGGTCCATTTTTACGTTACCGCTGTCCTTGTTCACCGTCATGGAATGTACCCGAAAGCCAAACAGCAGGGCCGCCACGGCGTGGGTGGTTTCGTGCGCCCACACATACATGCGGTCAAAATGAAAACCCGCAAAATGGATGACCCCGTACAAGGCGCCCCCCGCCAAAAATCCCACGGCGGTTTGAAAATCCTTAAGTACACTCCCACACGCGCCAAAGGTCTCCGCCAGTACAAAAAAGACGGTAGGCAATAAGATGACGGCAAGGATGAATTTCCAACTGTTCTTCATTAAAATTTCTCATTCCATGCCGCGGTGGCGTACTGCGTTTGCGCTAACTGCCGGGCCGCGGACAAAACCTCTGCCGATACGGGCGTTTCTTCCCACGGTGTTTGCAAGGCTTCCGCCAGCCCCGCCGCCACCGCCTGCGCAAGGAGCGGGTTCTCCCGCGCACGCGCGCATTGCAAGGAGCCTTGGTATAAAACTTTGCCGCCAAAGCGGCGAAGGGCCCCGCCTAAAATTTTTTTGTCCCCGCACAATAAATCGTCCTGCACCGGGTTGGCAAAACATCCGCTGGCATGGCCGCCGGATTGGGGCCGATAAACCGGGGCGGGCACCGCTCCCTGCCGCTGGGCCTGCAATATGCCGGAGTGCTTCAACGCACGCTGCAGGGCCCCGTGCAAGCGGGCATAAATTTCCTTCGGGCGCGGCTGTACACTGGCAAAGAGTACGCTAAAGGTCAAATCTTGCCCGTGTAACACCACCCCGCCGCCCGTCGGACGCCGGCACAAGGGGCCCGCCTCCGCGGGCACATCCCGGCGCACGAAACCATAAAACTGGGCATAGCCAAAGCTAACCGCCGGGCCGGGCGTCCAACAGTAAAAACGCAACAGCGGCTCTGACAGCGGGGCCTGGGCCAGTATCTCATCCAAGGCCATTTGTTCAAAGACGGACAGGGCCGGAGTCTGTAAAATTTTCCCCATAACAGAAACGGCGCGGCACTTTCCGCGCCGTTTATAAATTTACCAGCGCAAGTTGGGCTCGCGCGCCGCGCTCACCTCGTCAATACGGCCGACAGGTTGGTGGTGCGGGGCCTCATGCACGGTTTGCGGCTGCGTGGTTGCCTCGGCAAAAATGGCCTGCAGGGCTTGCACAAATAAGTCCAGCATCTCTTTATTTTCCGTCTCAGTGGGCTCTATCATCAGGGCCTCGGGCACAATCAGCGGGAAATAAATCGTCGGCGCATAAAAGCCGTAATCCAGCAAACGCTTGGCGATATCGGCGGTGCGTACGCCGTTCATTTTCTCCTTTTGAAGGGTCAACACGCACTCGTGCATACAGGGCGCGTCAAAAAAGGCCGGGAACTGCTCTTTTAAACACACCCGCACATAATTGGCATTTAACACCGCCTGCTCGGCAATGTTTTTAAGGGTTTTCCCGTCAAACTGGCGCAAATAACAATACGCGCGCACGCAGACGGAAATATTGCCAAAGAACGCCTTCATTTTGCCCAAACTTTTGGGCATTTTTTCATTTAAAATGTATTTGCCGTTCTTTTGCTCCACCAGCGGCTTGGGCAAAAAGGGCACCAGATGCGCCGCCGCCCCCACCGGGCCGGACCCCGGGCCGCCGCCTCCGTGCGGGGCGGCAAAGGATTTATGCAAATTCAGGTGCATTAAATCCACGCCGAAATCCGCCGGTTTGGCCACGCCCAGCAGGGCATTAAAGTTGGCTCCGTCCATATACAGCAGTGCCCCGGCTTTATGCACCATGCCGGCAATTTCGCAGATGTCTTTTTCAAACAAACCCGCCGTATTGGGCACCGTCAGCATGACGACGGCCGTGCGCTCGGACAAGGCGTTTTGCAGGGCGGCTTTATCCACGCAGCCGTCAGGTCCGGATGGGATATTTATCACCCGGTACCCCGCCATGTGCGAGGTGGCCGGGTTGGTACCGTGGGCAGTATCGGGCACGATGACTTCGGTGCGTTTTTTGTCCTTGCGGCGGGCGAAGTAGGCCCGCGCAGTCAAAATGCCCGTCAATTCCCCATGCGCCCCGGCGGCCGGCTGCAAGGTAAAGGCAGAAAGCCCGGTAATTTCCTTGAGCATTTCCTGCAAGCGGTACAAGATTTCCAGCGTGCCCTGCACGGCTTCCTGCGGGGCAAAGGGGTGTGCCGCTGTCAGCGGGGCCAAACTGCTCAGAGCGTCGTAGGCCTTGGGGTTGTACTTCATGGTACATGAACCCAGCGGATAGAAATGGCTGTCCAAACAATAATTCTTGCGCGACAAATTGGTAAAATGGCGCACCGCATCCAGCTCGCTTAACTGCGGCAAGCGCGGCGTGTGGCTGCGCAGGTACTTGGCCGGCAAATAATGATCCGGCGTGTATTGGGGTTTTTCAAACCGCACGGCCCGGCGGCCCGGGACGGATTTTTCCAAACTAAGCATACTGGGTTGCAAAATTTCCGGCATCTTAAAACCCCCTCAAGGCCTGCACATAATTTTGCAGGTCCTCCGGCGTCTTGGTCTCCGTAACGCAAACCAACAGACAATCCGACAGGTCCTTGCGCACGCGGCCCAAGTCAAACCCGGCGGCAATGCCCTTTTTGGCTAACTTCTTAATGACTTGTTTGGCCGGCGCGTTCAACTGCAACACAAATTCATTAAAGAACAGGCC
>CAVDMZ010000066.1:2684-7314 GCA_963610115.1 Duodenibacillus sp. | reverse complement strand
CCTTTGCCGGGGAGGGTCCGTTGGAAGATTTATTCAAAATTTACTAAAATATAAGAAAGGATGACTTTTACACAAGCCGCCGCTGCACCGGGTGGCTTGCTTTGTCTAAAAATTATGAGCCGAAAAATAAATAAATTTAAAAAACCCGCCCCCCGCACCCGGACGCAGGGAAACCCGTTTAAAGCCCGCACACTTTCCAGCCTGCTGATTAAGTTTTCCGCGCCGGCCGTAGCGGGGATGTTCGTCAGCGCGCTCTATAACATCATCTCCCGCATTTACGTCGGGCACGAATTTGGCGCTGCGGGCATTGCCAGCATTACGCTGCTGTTTCCTATCGGTTTCTTTTTCCTGGCCTTCAGCGTGCTGATCGGCGTGGGGTCTAATGCACTTTTTTCCCTTCGCTTGGGCGAGAAAAAAACCGAAGAAGCCCATCAAATTATGGGAAACGCCTTTGTCATGCTTTCCATTTTTTCACTTTCACTGATGGCCTTGGGATATGTTTTTCTAAAACCCTTGCTCCTCTTTTTGGGCGCTGATGACGTTACCCTGCCGTATGCGTCTGATTATATGAAGGTGGCTTTTCCAGGCTATGCCTTATTTAATATCGGCGCGGGCATGAACAACTTTATCCGCTCCTCGGGCCACCCCAAAACCGCCATGGCCACCCAATTTATTGGGGCTTTTTTAAACCTGACGGTGGCCCCGCTGACGATTTTTGCCTTGGGCTGGGGGATGAAAGGCGCCGCCACCGCCACGGTATGCGGGCAGGTGGTATCCTCTGTATGGATTATGCTCTTTTTCTTGAGACCCCGCAGCCAGTACCGCCTGCATTGGCGGTATATGCGCCTGCGGTGGCGGATTATTTACGACAGCATGCTCATCGGCGTGTCGCAGTTTGTCTTTCAGCTGGCTTCCTGTGCGCTGAATCTGCTGCTCAATCACGCCCTGCTGCGCTACGGGGGCAATGTGGCGGTGTCTGCCATGGGGATTGCCGTCAGTGCCAATGCCATTTTCCTTATGCCGCTGCTGGGCTTGAGCCAAGGGGCCCAGCCGCTCATCGGCTACAACTTTGGCGCGCGCAAGTATGCCACGGCTTTTCAAACGCTTAAAATGGCCCTGCGTTGGGGCGTTCTCATCGGCTTATGCGGCTCTATTATTGCACTGGTGTTTGCGCCGTATATCGTGCGGATTTTTAATAATACGGACCAAGAGCTTTTGGTCATGGCCTCGCGTACTGTGCGGATTTTAAATATTTTTACCGCCTTTGACGCCTTGCAAATCTTAGGCAGCACCTTCTTTCAAGCCATTAACAAACCCGTCCGCGCGGCGGTGCTGAGCCTCTCGCGCCAAGTGCTGCTGCTTATTCCGTTGGTGCTGGTATTGCCGCTGTTCTTCCAATTAAACGGAGTGTTCTTTGCGCCGCCAACGGCGGATTTGCTTTCCAGTCTGCTGACCTACTTTATGCTGCGGGGCTATTTTGCCAAATACAAGCAAAACTTCTTCTTTAGCAGAAAATTCCAATAAAATAGCGCGGGGGTTAACCAAAACCCCCGCGCCTTTTGCAAAGAAGTTCCGCCTTAATTTTGGCGCACGCCAATCAGCCCGTATCCCTCCACCTCTCCTTTGATGTCCTTCATCAAAAAGACATCCCAGTTGGCGGAGATGTATTTGCCGTGTTCGTCGGCCAAGTCCAGCTTGACTTGAAAGGCGTTGCCGGAGGCGGAGTGTTCCGCCTCTTCAAAGGCACGGCGGCTGCCGTTGGCGCGGCGGATAAATTCCACAAAGAAATCCCGGTTCTCCACCGTCTGAGGGCGGCGCCCCGTGGCGTTTAAGAAGACATTGTTGGCATAGCGCACGCGGTAGTGCAGGTCCAGCACCACGGCGGGCAAGTCCACATATTCCAGGGTACGGATGAAACTTTGTGAGGTTTCTCCCAGCGTCTTGCTGGCCTCGCGCAGTTCAATACGCAGGCTCAAAATGCGCGACATAATGCCAATGAGCTCCTCCGCCCCTTCGGCAAAGCGGGCGCGCGGCTCCTGCGCGGCAAAGCACAAGGCCCCCGCCACCTTGCCCCCCACATACAGCGGGGCGGCAATCAGAGAACCAAAGCCCTTTTGTTTGTGGATACAGCGTTTACAGTTGGTATTGGCCAAGTCCGCAAATACCACCACATTGTCGTCGCGCACGTCAAAAAGACATTCCTCCACTGGGAACACCATATAGCGTTCTATTTGGAACGGATTGGGCGTGCTGTACACTACGGTCAGCTCGTCGGGGTGGTGCTCGTTAAAGCGCATCACAATGCCCGCTTGGGCCTTAAAGACTTTTTTGCCAAAGTCCAATATTTTGTCCACCTGCTCGGTGATGGTTCCCTTGTTTTCATTGCTGATTTGGTAGAGCTGGCGGATGTGTTTTTCGTGGATGTGCCGGTCGGTTACGTCGCGCACCCACAAAATCACTTCCTCCCGGCCGGAAATAGGCGTGCAAACCGCTTCAAAAAACCGCCGCCGGCCCCCCAGTTCCCATTCAAATTCAAAGTGAGTATTGACGTTGACGCTGGAAGCCTCTTTAATGGCAAAGAGTTCTTTTTCCGCCGCATCCCCGGGCCAATACTGCAAGGGGAGCTTGCCCATAAAGCGCTCTTGGGCTTGCGCCGGGTCCAAATACGGCAGATTGGAGGACACCTCCGCCACACGGCCTTCCCAGTTGGTCTTTAAATACAAGCCGGGCAGGCTTTGGCGCATACTGCGCAGTTCTTGGGCTTCCTTGGAATCGCGCGCCACCCGGGCCAACACGCCCGAGAGATCCTGCACCACCGCCAACACCGTATTTTGCCCCGGAATATCCAACGGGGTGACGGTAACGGTTACTTCGGTCCGTTGGCCAGCTTTGCTAAAAAGCGCGGCGTGAAAACTGCAGCCGCTCTTTTCGCGCACTTGCTTGGCGCAACGTTGAAGGAGCGTTTGCACCTGTTCGCGGTTCTTTCCGTCGGGTTGGGTGAACAAGCGGGCAAAGGGCAAGGAGGTCAATTCCTCGTGGCTATAGCCCACGCGCCCGGCGGCATATTTGTTGGCCTGGCGCACCCGACCGAAACGGCCTTCCTCAAATTCCACGGTAAACACACTTCCGTCCGTGGCTTCCAGCAAGGCGTTGAGCTGTGCCGAACGTTCCTGCAAGATTTGCATAATCTGCTTTTGGAACGCCATATTGCGAAAGATAAACACATAGCTTCCGTTGGCGGCGCGCTGGGCGCTGACCCGCACGGGGGCCGTTTCCAGTCCGCTGGCCAAACAAATGCGGTAATCGCGGTTTTCAAAGGAGTCCTTTTTGCGCAGTTGTTTTAAATCCTCCGCCAGCAAGGGCAGGCTGTCTTTGCTGAAGAGTTTTAAAATTTCCTGTCCCTTAAGCTCCGGCACTTCCAGCTGGCACAGCTCGCAAAACAAGTGGTTGCACGAGGTAATTTTAAATTGGTTTGAGCAGACCACATACGGCTCTGTATTGGGCAGCCAAACCGCGGCGGGCGGCTGTGGAGGCTGCGGCTTAGCCAGAGACGCGGACGCAGGGGAAGCTAGCTCGGGGGCGGAAAGCGGCGTCTGCGGCGGGGGCAACGGGGTGCCGTCCCGGCGCGGTTGCAGGGTAACCAAGTAATCGGCCTCTACGGTGCCTTTCCCGGTGTCGCGGCGGTTAAACGGCTCCAACACGGCGTGCAGCTCCAGTACGCCTTGACCTTGGATACGGCCCGGGAATTTTTCTGCCGCTTTGGCGAAATCAAAGCGGTAGTCCATTTCGGCCCGTTCCCCGGCGCGCAAGCTGCGGCGTACGGCCAGCGTCAATGCGGGACGGATATAGACATTGCGGTAAAAATTGCGGTCCTTTTCCGTCAAGTGGAACAGGTCCTGTGCGGCCTCGTTCATGGTATGGATATAGCCTTTGGCGTTCAGGATGAAGGCCGGCAGCAAGCCGCGTTCAAACGCATTTTTGAACTTTTCGCGCTCGCCGCGCAAATCACGCAGGGTCTTATTGACTTGGGTCACATCGCGCAGGAAAGCAATCACAATGCGCCGCCCCAAATATTTAGAGGCCATGGCCGCCAACTCTATTTCCGCCGCAGCGCCCGACTTTTTGACAAAATGCAGCTGCACCGGCTCACGCGATCCGTCCAAGGCATTGATTACGGCTTCGTATTTTTCATTGGCAAAAAGCCTATGATCCGGCGCCACAAACTCGGTCAAAGATCGCCGCATCAGCTCCTCGCTGGAGTCAAACCCCAGCGTCTTGCAGGCGGCATGGTTGGCATAAATAATTTTGCGGTCCTCTAAAATAACAATCCCTTCGCGGGCATTCTCCACCAGCAGGGAGTTCTTTTCCCCCGCCTCGCGGATTTGTTTTTCCATTTTGGTCTTGAGGGTAATATCCTCAGACACGTTGAGCAGATAATCCGGCGAACCGTCCGCTTTATACAACGGCGTTTTGACCGTGTGCATAATTTTGACGCCCTCGGCCGGAGTGGAAATCAATTCCTGCGGGATATTGTGCTCGCGGCGGCTTTCAAAAACCTTTTGGTCCGCCTCGCGCAAAAATTCCGCCTGTTCCTTGGTAATATCGGTGCGGTAGCTGTCGCGGCCGATGA
>CAVDMZ010000066.1:0-2674 GCA_963610115.1 Duodenibacillus sp. | reverse complement strand
CACAATGTAATTGCCGTCAGCCTTTTTCACAGAAAGGGCGATCGGCAGGTTGTCCACCACGTTTTGCAAGAAATTCTTGGCGTTGCGGATCTCTTTTTCCTGCTGTTTCTTTTGGGTAATATCCTCGGCAATAGTCAGCACCATCAGCGGCTGGCCCTTGACGTCAAACACCGGGGCCTTGATGAGGTGCAAGAGCAGTTTGCGTCCGTCATCGGTGGTATATTCCTCCTCGGGGATGTCTAAAATTTCCTTACGCTGAAAGATTTCCTCCTCGCGTTGTTCATAGCCTTCGGCGCTGCGGCGGCTGTCCTTTTCGCCGGGGAAGAGCTGCTCGGCGGCTCTGTTGAAAAAGTAGGCCTTGTGGTCGGCCCCGTAGGCATAAATGGCCACGGGAGCATTGTCTAAAATAGCCTGCTGGAAGTTTTGGGTCTCCACCAATTTACGCTCTTGTTCGCGCTTGTCTGTAATGTCTTCGGCAATAGAGAGCACCATAAACGGCTTGCCCCCCTTGTCAAACACCGGGGCCTTGATGAGGTGCAGCAAAATCTTCCCCCCGGTCTTGGTGGTGTATTCCTCCTCGGGAATGTCTATAATTTTTCCGTCTTTGAACATTTGGCGTTCGCGTTCGCCGTAGAAGTTGTTTTCTTCTTTGTACAAGCTTTCGCCGGGGAACATTTCCAAGGCTTTGCGGTTGACGAACGACATCACTTGGTTAATGCCGCGGGCATAAATGGCCAGCGGGGCATTATCCAAAATAGCCTGCTGGAAGTTTTGGGTTTCCACCAGTTTGCGCTCTTGCTCTTTTTTGTCCGTAATGTCGTCCACCATGGTAATGACGAACTCGGGGTTGCCCTCGGCATCCGTCACTGGCACTTTAACCATATGCAGCAGGCGCGTTTCGCCTTTCTCGGTAGTGTAAGGCTCCTCGGCGATACTCAGCGGTTTGCCCGATTCCAACACTTGGGCTTCGCGGTCAAGGTAGCTGCTCACCTGCTCCTTGGTTTCGTGCGGCAGAGAGCCCTGATCATCAAACAATTCTTCTTCCGCGCCGAAGATTTTTTCACATTCTTTATTGCGCAGCAACATCTTGCCTGTCTTGGTGCGGGCGTACAGCCCGATGGGGGCATTATCTACAATGGCAGAAAGGAAGCTGTTGGCTTTGGCAATCTCTCGCTCCTGCTCACGCTTGATGGTTACGTCCTCTACAATGCTCAGCACCAAGGGCTCCGGGCCGGCGTGCTTGAGCGGCACTTTAATCATGTGGATTAGTTTTTCTTTGCCGTTGCGGTCCACATAAATTTCGTCGGGGTAGTCACGCAAAATGCCCTCTTCTATGATTTGCCGTTCACGCTCAGCATAGTGGCGCACGGTGGCCAAATCCTGCTTGGGGTGCGGCGAGTTGACACACTTAGGTTCCGTTTCGGAAAAAACCTCTTGGCTTTGCTTGTTGTAAAAGGTCATCACGCCGTCAATAGTGCGCGTATATAAACCCAGCGGCACATGGTCCACCACCGCGCGCAGCAAATTGCGCGTTTGCAGCAGTTCCTCCTCTTGGGCGTGGCGGGAAGTGATATCTTCAAATACAGTTAAAATGGTGTCTAATTCGCCGTCCTTATCCAAGGTGGGCACCTTGGTCACGGACAACATCCGCTCTCCTCCGCGCTCGGCCCGGAAGCTGATTTGGCGGGAAACGGAGCCTTGTTTTTGCTGTATAATGGTTTGGTCCAGCCGCTCCAGCGCGCCGGACAACTGTTCCGGCAAAAGGGCTGCCATTTTTTTGCCCACTGCCGACGGGGTAGGAACAGAAAAGAGCTTTTCGGCCGCATCGTTCCACAAGCGGCAAATGCCGCGCCTGTCTTGCACTGTTACGGCGCAGGGATAATTATTCACAATGGATTTGAAAAATTGCTTTTCGCCCACCAGTTCGCGGTATTGCGGCACTTCGTCCAGCCCCAGCAGCACATAAGGCGTATTGGGCACCGTCCGCGCGCTGACATTGACAAACACGGTGTCCAACTCCTTATTGACCAATTCCTTGAGCAGTTTTTGCGGGCTGTTCTCCGCCAGCAGCTGGTCTAGGTCGGCCTGCGTCAAGCCGTATTTGGAAATGCTCATGCCTTCCATGGCTTTAGGCGTAAAACCCAGCAGCGCGGCGGCACGGGCATTGGCAGACAAAATGTCCCCTTTTTCGTCCAAAATGCAGGCGGCGTTAGGCAGCATACTGATAAAAGAAAGGAGTTGCTCCATACCTTCGGGAGTGTTGGAATTTTTGGAAAAGAAAGAAAATAGTTTATTGGCCATATTTTTCCTCGCGCGCGCGTAATCACGGTTCCCGGGGAACCGCGTTTTTTATATGCTAATAAATTCACGGCAAACTTGCAAGGAAAAACTGTATTGGGCAAGGTCAGGGGCGCGCGGCAGCGCGGCAAGTCAGCTCCGCCCCGACAAAAAAGAGTTGGTTCTTTTTATACACGCAGGAAAGCTGGGTGGACGGGCCTTGCTGCTCCTGCGGCGGGATAAAGCAGTCCACCCGTTTGCAATCGTAAGTTTCCCCGCAGGCGGCGAAAGAGGAGGACGGGAAATTAACCAAGTACCATGAAAATTCCAAATTGTATTTGAGTGCTTGCAGCAGGCCGGGGCAATCGGCCACTGGGTCCGGGCAAGGGGGCTGCGG
>CAVDMZ010000065.1:0-7416 GCA_963610115.1 Duodenibacillus sp. | reverse complement strand
CATCGGAGCGTCTATAAAAAATAAAATTTCATACAAAAATCCGCCTTTTGTCTGAACCGCTGAGTAGCGGCGAGTGAAAGGCGGAATAAGAAAATTTTATTTTTTATGCTCCGCAGGCCAGCGGGGCCTTTTGCCTACTTTTCTGCCCCAGAGAAAAGGGCATCAAACCGCGGCGGTCCACATAGGGCTTAACTGCCAGCCCGGCCACGGATAAAACACCCCCGCCGCACGGAGTCATTTATCCTTTTTCAAACGCCGGGTAAACTCATCTGCGGGCAGAGGCTTTGAGAAGAAATACCCTTGGGCCAAATCGCACCCGATCCCGCTTAAAAAGTCGGCCTGCTCTTGGGTTTCCACGCCCTCAGCCACAATAGTACAGTGCAGTTCCTTAATCATCTTAACCGCGCCGGAAATAATCTGCCGCATACGGGGGTTTCCCTCGCCGCTGGCCAAAAATTCCTTATCCAGTTTCACGCAATCAAAATACAAATTCTTCAGCACATTGAGCGAGGAATAACCCGAGCCGAAATCATCCATCGCCACGGAAAAACCTGCTTTATGCAAGCCGTCAATGACCTGCTGCATTTTTTCCACATGGCCAAACACCACGCTTTCGGTCAATTCCACCTCCAACAAACGGGGATCCACCCCGGCCTGCTCCGCCGTCTGCACCAGATCGTCTATAAAATGCGGGTCATCCAAATGCAAGCGGGAAAAATTAACCCCGACCGGCACTTGCCCCAGCCCCTGCTCCTTCCATTGTTTGAGCAAGGCAGCCGTCTGCTGCAAAATAAACTGGTCCAGTTTAAGGACAAAGCCGTTCTTTTCAAACACGGGGATAAACCAATCCGGCGGGATCAGCCCCCGCGTGGGATGTTTCCAACGCACCAAGGCTTCGGCGCTTTTGATTTCCCCGGTTTTAAAATCGCACTTGGGCTGCAAATACAACTGAAACTCCCCGTCCTTTAAGGCTTGGTCCATACTGCTTTCAATCCGTTTTTCCGTAACGATTTGTCGGCGGTCGGCCTCGTCGTAAAAGGCACAGGCGCGCCCGGCCCGCTGCTTAGCCGCGGCCCAAGCTAAATTGGCACGGTCCATCATAATATAAAACGGCACTTCTTCATCTACCAAATAGATACCACACGTCAGCGACATAGGCAGACATTCCTCGGCCCCGGCCCGGCAGAAACGCCCCGCCTGCAGGGCCAAGCGGTCCACGCGCTGCTCCAGCTGGGCACGGTCCGGGCAAGCCAGCAGTAACAAAAAGACATCCGCCCCGCTGCGGCAAAACAGCTCCCCCTCGCCCAGTGCCTCTTGCAGGGCCTGGGCCACTTGGCGAAGGATTTGGTCCCCCACTTCAAAGCCGTAAATATCATTGACCGCTTTGAAGCGGTTGACATTAATCAGCGTCAGTGCAAAGGGAATTCCGCGCGCACGGAAAGCCCCGGCCGCTTTGGGGAATTTCAAGCGAAACGCATTTAAATTATCCGCCCCGGTCAACGGATCCACAAAGCCCATACGAAATAAAGCCCGGCTGCTTTGGTATTGCATCCGCAAAATAAAAACCAGCAGCAAGCCCAGCACCCCAATAATGGAAAAACACAACAGCAAAGACATCCACATCAGCGTTTGGGCCTTTTCGGCCATAGAGGCCGTGGGCAAGACCGACAGCGCATACCAGCCATTATAGCCCAGCGGATAGTAAGAGGCAAAGCGGTGCGAGCCTTTGAGGGTGTATCCCGTCAGCCCTTGGCGGCCGTTTTGCATATCCTGGCGGAGTTTTTCGGCCGATAATCCCCTGTCGTATTGGGTTTCGCCACCCAGGCTAAAAATGTTTGGATAGGCTACTTGCGGATAGCCCATAACCACCCTGCCGTCCGGCTTGACGATAAAGGACAAGCCCCCGTCGGGCAGCGTCGCCCCGGCCAAGGCCGTTTCGTACGCGTCCACTGCTTGCACGCCAAACACCGCCCCCAACCGCTCTCCGTCGCGGCGCAAGGGAATGGCAAACACAAGCATGGCCGAGCCGTCAAAGGGGTTTTTCTTGCGCTCAGACACATACCGGCTGTGTTCAAAGGCTTCCTCCACCTCGGCTTTAGACAAAAAATTATGTTTGACGGCTCCGTTGGAAAAGACGGCCCTTCCGTCTGCAAATTGAAACCCCGTCAGCGTAAACACATTGCGTTTGTTTTGGCGGTTTAAATAATCAGTCAGCTGGGCGGAATTTTGCAACAACGCAGATTGTTCCAAAGACACCCCGATAGCAGCCAACACTTGCAGCTGGCCCCCCAGCAGGCGGTCAAAGTCCAACGCCAGCTCCCGGCTGCCCGCCACAATAGACACCCGGGCATCCTGCGCCAAACGCTCCGTAACTACATTCCAATACCACACCGATCCCACCGCCACCACCAAGGCGGCGATGAGGACCAAGCCAAAGGAACGTTTAAACCCGCGTATCTTGTATTTCATCATTTAAAAATTACTTTTCCTCCGCTTGAGGCCCGGCGGGAGCTTGCGGAGCCTTCGGTGCAGGCGTCTCCGGCCCGGGGACAGACGGCGCGCCCACAGGCGGTTTGGGCGCCGCGTGAGCCGCGGCAGTTTTTTCCTGTTCTGCGCGGAAAGCCCCCAGCAACTGCTGGGTATAGGCAAAAAATCCATACAGCGGATGCTGCGGCTGACGCACCTCGGACTCCGGCAATTCTTGGGCGAAAATCTGCCCCTCGCCGCTGCAGGCAAAAAGCATTACCTTTTGCGGATCCGTTGGCGCAGGCAGGGCCGGCAGCGCGGACAAATGCGCCGCAGCCACGGCGGCCGCTTGCATCAAACGCAGGGCCTTATCGCGCACGGGACCGCTGGCCGCCCCGCCGGTAAAACCGCCCAAGCCGCTGGGGCTGTTGTTCTCAAAATACACGCTGGCATTGCCCAAAGAAGAGGCTGCAATCCATATATTTTTAATGCCTCCCTTGGGATCTTGGGCCGCCATTTCCACCCCGGCCACACAAATTTTTTTATCCCCCAGCATCGGCACTTCTTTTTTATGCTGTAAATTATTTACATCCAACCAAAAACCCCGCATGGTCTCATACGCTTTATTCATAAAATCCTCCCCAATGGTCTTGTATATAGTTTAGCAAGAAATTCTCCTCCCGCGCAAAGCACTAACTAAAAACCCCGCACCCAAAAAGCGGGCGCGGGGCGGTAAAAAAGTTAGGGAACTAAAAACTAAACAACAGTTTGACGTCTACACCCCAGCCCCGCACTTGCCCGGCTTGTCCAAAGACAGACAGCACCGACTTAAGCGGCATCATGGCATCGTTGTTTTCGTAGCTGATGCCCGCCTCGGCCCTGCCGGAGAGGCCCTTCAAATCCGTCCCGGTTACCTTGTGGCCGTCCACCTTTACTTGGCTGTCGGCCAGCCATTCATACGTCCCGGCCGCCCCGATATAAGGCTGATAGCGCCGGGCCAGCGTGCCCAAATACCACCGCGCGCCGATTTGGCCTTGCAAACTTTGGGTGTCTTGGAATTTGACCGATTGGCCCAAATTATCCGTTACCTTATCGCCCAATAAATAGGAACCGCGCACCCGGCCGTAAAACTGCAAAGCAGAAACTTTTTGCACCAATCCGGCGGAGGCATGCCCGTAAAAATGCTTGCTCTTTAAGTTAGAGGACAAATCATCGGAGTTAAAGTCTTGGCTTTGGTAGCCCGCCCGCAACACGGCCTCAAAATATCCTTCGTCGCTGTAAGGCAGCAAGGCAAACCCGCCCACGCCCAGGCTGTCTATCCCGCCCGTGGCGTCGGTGGGATCGGTGGAATAATGTCCATGGGCATACTGGGCAAACCAGCCCCATACATTCTCCGCGCGGCGGAACCAATGCCCCGCTTGCACGCCGATACTTTGCATATCAAAGTGGCTGCCCGTCTGGTAGGTATTATCATAATAGCGCAC
Source organism: Duodenibacillus sp. (assembly GCA_963610115.1). Lineage (GTDB taxonomy): Bacteria > Elusimicrobiota > Elusimicrobia > Elusimicrobiales > Elusimicrobiaceae > Avelusimicrobium. Next base: position 3,466 of record CAVDMZ010000065.1, on the reverse strand, counting down.
CCCGGCGAACATATCATGATCGGTCTTTTCCTTGCGGGACTCGGCAAAGACATCCTCCAGCATATCATCGCCCAACCCCGTCAAGGCCAAGCCCGCCAACTGGGCCTGGGCATAGGGTTTGGCCAACTGCTGGTCGTAGCGGCCCTGCACGCTCCAATCCACCAAAGAGCCCGAAGGCGTGCCCGTTATGGAGTAGCGGTAAGCGCCCAAAGTATCACGGTTGAGCGTCAGCGTGGTCCCGCTTTGGGTATGCGCCAAGGTTTGGGATAATTCCGACGGTTTACCGTACAAGGTAACCTCTACCCCGTTAGCCACTTCATTGGCAAAGGTTACGTCGCTGTCCAAGCCGTACAGGGTTACCTTATCAAAGGAACTATCTACCGTCAAATTGCTGTTTTGATAATTGCGCAGCAGCAAACTGTTGCCCGACGACACCCCATTCCCGCCAAAAAATCCGCCCGTCGCGGTGGTATTGCCGGAGAGGACCAAGGTATTATTTGCCGTCTCTTGCGAGGAATCGGTGCTGTAGCCCGCATACACCTTGCCCGTTACGGCTACACTGTTAAGCTCTACATAGTTTCCCGTCGCAGTGGAGGCCGCATAGCCGCCGTACACATCCCCGCTGACGGAACCGCCTTGAAGCACGACCCGGTTGCCTGCCGCCTGTCCGCTTTGGCCGTAGCCGCCATAGAGCGTCCCCGTCAACGCCGAGCCGGTCGCATACAAACTATTGCCGATCGCATCGGTGCCGGCATAGCCGCCGTAAAAACTTCCTGCCGTGGTTAAATTGGCATTTTCTATCGTCAGGCTATTGCCTGTGGCCGTTGTTGCGGCCACGGCCCCGGCCCATTTAGTGCCGGAAGTGGCCCCCGTTACTTGCAAGCTATTGCCTTGGGCTTCCCCGGCCACGGCATAGCCGCCGTAAGCCTCCGCCCCGGTATTTTCAGTATTCAAGATTAAAGCGTTAGAGGTTGCCGTTCCTTGGGCGGTGTAGCCGCCGTACAATTTGGCCGCACTGTCCACGGTGGCCCCCGCGGCCACGGACACTTTATTTTCCGTCGCCGCCCCCTGCGTATTGGCCCAGCCGCCCGTGACGGTACCCTTTACGGTGCTTTGCGCTCCGATGCGCACCTCGTTAGAGGCCGCGGAGCCGGACTCGCTGTAGCCGCCGTATAAATTGCCCGTCATTTGCGCCTTTTGGGTTTCAATTAAATTGTAACTAACTTGGGAAGCCGAACTATAGCCGCCGTATGCGTTGACGGACACCTCATCGGCATTAAGTAGAGAAATCTGGTTGTGATGGGCCGCGCCGTCCTTGGAGTAACCCCCATAAGCGGCATTATCTACAATCCCGCCGGAAAGCAGTTTACTGCCGCCGTCCACGGTCAAGGTATTGTAAGACACTTCGCCCGATTCACTCAGTCCCGCCGCAATTTGGGTTTTGACCACGGCGCCGTTCAACAGGTTGACCTGGTTGTTTTGCGCCGCCCCCGTTTTGCTTTGTCCGCCGCGCACCCATTTTGGTTCGGTGGTGTCAGACTCCACCTGCGTGCCGTTTAAAGTAACTTTATTTTCCAACGCTTGGCCCGATTGCTGGGCCCAACCGCCCGCCAAACCGCTGGCGGTGGTAATGCCTTGCACGGTCAATTCATTGGCCTGCGCGGCCGCATTTTGGGAAACCCCGGCCGCCGCTTGTTGGGTCTGCAAGGTGGCGGCATCGTTCATCGTCAAAATATTAGAGGAGGCCTTGCCTTTTTCGCTCTGCCCTGCAATGACTTGCTCCTTAAAACTGCCCCCGTCAATAGTCAGCTTGTTTTGGGTACTGTCGGTTTCTTCCCCCGTTTCTTTATCCAAAACATAGCCCGTATCATAGGTGCCGCTTGAAATCGTTTCTTCCTTTCCCTCGGCGGCCCAGCTTCCAACTCCTACGCACAGCAAAAGCATGGTACAAATCCAAAATTTCTTCATGCGTCCTCCTCAAAATAAATCCGGCTTCTCTTTATTATACAGATTTTCTGCCCGCGCGGGAACTTTTTAAAATAACCTCTTGGCTGGCTGGCGCAAACGTACGCAATTTGCTAAAGTAAAGAAAAGAACCCGCCGCCTCTGCCGGCCGGGGCAAGGAGCCACCGTATGAACAAGAAAAGACGCGTTATTATCTTGATGATGGATTCGTTTGGTATCGGCGGGGCCGGGGACGCCGCCGCCTTTGGCGACGCCGGAGCAGATACCCTGGGGCACATCGCCGCCGCACGCGGCGGGCTGAAAGTGCCCAACTTGGCGGCCTTAGGGCTGCTTAAGGCGGCGCAAGCCTCCACCGGCCAAGAAGTGCCCGCCGGAGCCCAACCCCCCGCCGCCGTCCATTGGCCCGCCAAATACGGTTATATGAAAGAGATCAGCAAGGGCAAGGATACCTCCTCGGGCCATTGGGAAATGGCCGGGGTGCCTGTTACCTTTGATTGGGGATATTTCAAGCCGGACTATCCGTCCTTTCCGCCGGAGCTGATAGAAAAAATTTGCCAAGAAGCGCACCTGCCCGGTATTTTGGGCGACAAGGCCGCCTCCGGCACGGTCATTATTGAGGAACTGGGGCAGGAACATATCCAAACCGGCAAACCCATTTGCTACACCTCGGCCGACAGCGTCTTTCAAATTGCCGCGCACGAAAAGCACTTTGGGTTAGAACGCCTGTATCAGGTATGTGAAATTGCCTTTAAACATTTAAAACCCTATAATATCGCCCGGGTCATCGCCCGGCCGTTTGAAGGAGAAGAAAAGGGCCAGTTTAAGCGCACCAAAAACCGCCATGATTATTCCGTTACGCCACCGCATGAAACGCTGTTAGACGTGATGAAGCAGGCGGGCGGACAAGTGATTTCCGTCGGGAAAATTGCCGATATTTTTGCGCACCAAGGCATTACGCGCGCGGTCAAAGCCTCGGGCTTAGAGGAGCTGTGGAACGTAACCTTGCAAGAGATACAGGCCGCCCCGGACTACAGCCTTGTCTTTACCAACTTTGTGGATTTTGATATGACTTGGGGCCACCGCCGCGACGTGGAGGGCTATGCCCAAGGGCTGGAATATTTTGACCGCCGCCTGCCGGATTTGGCCCGGGTGTTAAAAGATGAGGATATCGTTTTCATCACGGCAGATCACGGGTGCGACCCCACCTACAAGGGCACCGACCATACGCGCGAACACGTCCCAGTGCTAATGTTTGGCAAAAGGGTACTACCGGGGTTTATCGGCGCACGCAGCACCTATGCAGACCTGGGGCAAACCGCGGCCGATTACCTGGGCTTGCCCCCGCTGCTAACCGGCACGAGCTTTTTAAATGACTAGATAGTAACCGGATGATAATACCCCCCCGCTTTCGCGGGGGATTTTAATAGGAATATATCATATAATGGCTGCTGCTGCGTATTCCCTGTGCTTTGGTTTTTCCGGTTTCAGCCAAGCAAATCTC
>CAVDMZ010000064.1:0-7446 GCA_963610115.1 Duodenibacillus sp. | reverse complement strand
GTCATAATGCCCTTTTGCGGCAAGAGGTAATTCATCACCGTAAACAAGGCTTTTGTGTTTTCGCCGCCGTATTCGGTGCCGATGACCAAGACCATCTTTTTTTCAGAGTTGATTAAAATGGCTGTTTCGGAGTGGGTGCCGTCGGTCTTCGGATCGGCTTTCATACGCGGCAAGCAGATCAGGGTAAATTGCGGCACGAAGGATTTGAGCTCTTCTTTTTTGGGCTCAATAAACATATTTTTGACAAACAGATTGGTCCACGCGCATTCGGTAATGGCGCGCACCTTGAGACGGGAGGCCTCACTAGAGCCTACATAGGCATCGCGGACAAACAAATCTTTGTCGGCGGCATATTGTTGGGCCTTCTGGTACAAAATATCCCAGTATTTCGGATCAATGCCTACATTGCCCTTGCTAAACCACAGCTTGCCTTCCACGTCCGGGGTTTTTACAAAAAAGCGGTCATTGGGGCTGCGGCCGGTGTGTTTGCCGGTGCTGACGCACAGGGGCCCGCCATAGACGACGTTGCCCTCTTGGCGTTGAATGGCTTCTTCGTACAAGGCCGGGGTGGAATAGTTCCAATACACGGTCTTGGTGGTTTTTAGCCCGGAGTGTTCCAGGCCGTAGTCCGGCTTATAAAAGTCCGGCTTCGCGTGTTTTGTATTCATGTTTAGTTTCCTTCCTTTATAGGGAGATTTTCCAGCGCCTGTTTGATCCGTCGGACCCCCTCCACAATACTGTCCTTGGCGGCGCAAAAGCTAATGCGCAAATGGCCGTCCAGCCCGAAGGCTTTCCCAGGCACTACGGCTACCATCGCCTTTTCCAGCAGGTACTGGGCCAGCGCCTGCGAGTCCGGGTTATAATAGCTAAAATCGGCAAAAGAATAGAAGGTCCCTTGCGGCTTTTGCACCGTGAGGTGGGGAATTTGGCTCAATTCCTCCAGCAGGACATTGCGGTTCTCTTGCAACAAAGAGCGCAATTCTTTAATACAGCCGGGGTCGCCCGTGAGGGCAGCCGCCGCCGCGGCCTCAGACACATCGCTGTTGCACGAGGTGCTTTGCGCCTGCATGCGGCCCATGGCGCTGATTAAAGAACTGTTTTTAGATACGGCCCAGCCGATACGCAAACCCGTCAGACCGTATAATTTAGATACGCCGTTGACGACGACCAAATGCTGCCCCTGCCTGCTAAACGCATAGGGATTGGGGCAGCAAAGGTTGTCAAAAACCAGCTGGTGGTAAATATCATCCATCAGCAAAAAAATCTGTTTTTCTTCGGCCAAGCGCACGGCTTTTTCAATAAAATCCGCAGAAAACACCAAACCCGAGGGATTGTTGGGGCTGTTGAGCAAAAGGGCCTTGGTTTTGTCCGTCACGGCGGCGGAAAGCTGTTCAAACGAAATCTGCAGCCCCGCTTGCGGCCGCACGATGACCGGCGTGCCCCCGGCCAGCTTGACCATTTCCGGGTAGCTGACCCAATACGGCGCGGGAAAGACAACCTCGTCGCCGGGGTTGACCGCCGCCAAAAGGAAATTAAACAAGGCCTGTTTGGCCCCTGCGGAAATTAAAATATTTTCCGCCGCCATGCTTTGCCCGTAATATTTAAGGGTATAATCCGCCACCGCCGCTTTGAGCTCCGGCGTGCCGGAAGAGGGCGTATATTTTATCTTGCGGGTTTGGGCTTTCGCGATGATAGCGTCCACCGCCGCTTGCGGCGCGGGAAACACCGGCTCCCCCCCGCCCAAGTGAATGAGCGGCTTGCCTTCTTTCTTCATGGCGCGCACCAGGGCATTGATTTTTAAGGTGGGCGAATCGCCGATTTGTTGGGCGCGTTGGCTTAAGGTTAAATCAGACATAGCTAAATCTTCCTATATCTATTGTAACATTTAATCTTGCCCAAAAGTGCATTTCTTCGTAATTTGGGGCATTTCGTTGTTGCGCCTCGGGTCGGATACCTCCGCGCTGCCGCGCGTGTGCCTACAGTATTCCTCCCCTCTGCGCGCCTAGAACTGCCCTCAAATTCCTGTGAATGCCTTTCCGCTTCTTTTCTTTCCTCACCCTAGAGTGCATTTCTTCGTAATTTGGGGCATTTCGTTGTTGCGCCTCGGGTCGGATACCTCCGCGCTGCCGCGCGTGTGCCTACAGTATTCCTCCCCTCTGCGCGCCTAGAACTGCCCTCAAATTCCTGTGAATGCCTTTCCGCTTCTTTTCTTTCCTCACCCAAAAGCGCATTTCTTCGTAATTTGGGGCATTTCGTTGTTGCGCCTCGGGTCGGGGCCTTTTTATGTTGCAAACCCGCCCGGCGACAGCGGCCGGACGGGCAAAAACAAATATAGTCTTATTTTTTAATATTTTCCAGCTCTTTCAGCACCGCGTCCAACTGCGGCAGGCTCAAGCCCTCAATGCCCCCGCGGTCCGCCGCGGCGGCAATATCGGGGTTTAGCGGCAGGCGGGCAGTGGCCGCAATGCCAAACGCTTGGGCCGTTTCTTGCACGCGGCTTTTGCCAAAAATTTCATGCTCTTTGCCGCAATCGGGGCAAGTAAAATAACTCATATTTTCCACCAATGCCGTTAAGGGCAGTTTCATCATCTGCGCCATTTTAACGGCCTTCTGTACAATCATGCCCACCAGCTCTTGCGGCGTAGTGACAAACACAATGCCGTCTATGGGCAGACTTTGAAACACCGTCAGCGTCACGTCGCCCGTACCCGGGGGCATATCCACAAACAGCACATCCACTTCGTCCCAAATCACTTCCGTCCAAAATTGCTGTACGGTCCCCGTAATCAGCGGGCCGCGCCAAATGACGGGGTCGGTTTCGTGGTCCAAAAGCAAATTCAGCGACATCAGCTGCACCCCACTGCCGCTGCACACAGGATAAACCCCGCTGCTGTCCCCTTGGGCGCGGCGGTGCACGCCAAACATTTTGGGGATAGACGGCCCGGTAATGTCGGCATCTAACACCCCGGCGCGCAAACCTTTTTTTTGCGCGGCCGCGGCCAACAAGGCCGTTACCAAAGATTTCCCCACGCCCCCCTTGCCGCTGCACACGGCAATGACCTTGCCCACGCGCGAATGCGGATTGGGTTTAATTTGCAAGTTTTGCGCTGCTTGGCGGCTATCGCAATTTTGTGCGCAGGAAGCGCAATCGTGATTACAATTTTCGCTCATTTTTCATCCCCTAATACTTGTAAGTTTTTATCCGTCAAGCCCGTTAAAATAAACGAACCGTTTCCCAGCCGGGCCATACGGGCATAGGCGGCGTTTTCATAGATTTGTGCTTTGCCCTCCTGGAAATAAAACTGGTGCGGCAAACGGGCCTCGCCGCGCCAACCCGAACGGCGAACCTCCACGAGGATTGGACGCGGCGTCTGCTCCGCTTGGACAATTCCCCGGTCATTCACATAAAAGCTCCACACTTCCTCCGGAAATTGTTGCCTATTCTTTTCTCTCTCCAGCACATAGTCTAGCTGCATATAATCCCCCGATAGCAAAGCCCGGGGGTCCTGCGGGGCAATTTCAAAATACACCGTCTGCGCCGAAGCCAAACTGCGCTGTGTATGCCACGCATAGCCCAGCAGCCCGCCGCCGAGCAAACACGCCGTCAAAAAGAAAAGTTTATTGCGCATGGGATGCCCCCTTTTTCAGCACCGCATAGACCAGCAAGAGCAAAACCCCGGCTCCGCACAAATAGCCCGACTTTACCAGCAAGGTCGTCTGCATTTGATAATACAGCCACAGCAAAGACAGAGCAAACGCGGCCGTACCCACGACCGTGAGCAAACGCCGTTTTTGCCCCAAGCCCAAGCACACCAAGGCCCCGCCCATGAGCGTGCCGGTATTGCTTAAATACGCCACCAGTAAAATCAAGGCGGCCACCCAAACGCAACAGGGCTTTCGCGCCTTCCACACATAAAAGGCGCACAGGACCGCGCCTAAAAACAGGGCATTAAAACTGCCAAAAACCGCCGGGCTGGCCTCATTGGAAAAAAGCAACAGCACCGGGAACAAGCACAGGCCCAGCAAAGCCCAAGCCACGGGCTGTATCCATTCACGGCGCACGAAAAGCAAGGCATAGGCTGCAACAAACACACCAACGGATAAAAGCTCCATACAGGCCCAAGGGCAATGGGTTATTTCGTACAAATAGGCCAGCCCCAACCCGGCCGCGCCGAGGACGGACAAAGTACGGTCCCACGGATGACGGAAAAACGGATAACTTAACGCCGCCAGAACGGTTGCGACCGCAAAGCCGCCCCCCAGCTCCAAACGGTATTGCCAACATAATCCTTCCAGCACCAGCCCTTTCCCGCACAGCGAAAAAGCCAAAGCCAGCTGCTCCCCAAAGGCCGCCCCAAGACCCCTCCGGCCGGATACCCACCGGGGCAAGGCATAGGCCAAACCGATAAACACGATCCCCAGCCACAAGAGCCTATCCTCTCTAAAAAATAAAACCAAGGCAAACGCACATGCCAGCCACGCGCCAAAAGCCAGCAACGCCGATACCACCCACGGCATTTTTTGTGGATTAGTCATGCAGGTCCCCTCGGCGCGTCAAGGCATACACTCCCCACGCACTGCCTGTAAATAAAAGCAAGGTGAGCAAAATCCATACCTCCGCCCCCATGCCACGCAAATACGGTCCCAGTTTACAAAGGAACAGAAAATCTGCGGCAAACACACACAGCCCCAGTTGAGTGACCCCGCGTTTGAAAACAAAGGCGTACGCCGCCCACAGCAAAACCGCTGCCAAGCAACCGCCCCACCCGCTCCACGCTGCCCCGGCACCGCGGAAGCAAAGCTCCCCCAAGGCAGGGATTAAAAACAGCAGGGAAAACCAACCCATACGGCGGGTTTTGAAATAGGCCCGCTCTGCCGCGGCAAAAGCCGCCCACTGCAAGGGCATAAAAAGCCAAAAAGCCGTAGCCTCCCCAAATCCGCAGATGATATAAATACTGGCCACCCCGACCCACAACAGCCACAGCCAGCGGCTGCCCGCCAGCAGAGCCAATGGCAACATACACAGGACCCACACGCGGAAAAATTCATACGCAAAAGCGCCCGTCGGATACGCCTGCGCGTACACCGCCCAAAAAATCCCGAGAAACACCCCCGTGCTGACGCTGAGCACGTGCCCCGCCCCGCGGGCCGGACCTTTGCAATAAGCGCCCCAACCGCACAGCAGCAGCCCCGCCAGAGGTAAGGCAAACTTGACCCACAGCCCCAGCGCGGCCCAGTTATAAGCAAAGAAACACACTACGCCCGATAAAAACAATCCAGCCCCCGTTATGCCACAGTACGGGGCCACCCACGCGGGGAGAGCCGGACGGGAAAAAGTAAAAGAATTGCGCATAGTTTTATTTTACAATTTAATAGGGAAAGGCGGGAGCAAACAAACCGGTTAGGTTTTGGCCCCACGCCCGGCGCGACGCAGTGGTGGCAAGTTTGTTATAATATAACGGTAGAACGGTTTGGAGAGGTGTGTGAGTGGTTGAAACAGCAGGTCTCGAAAACCTGTAAGCCGCAAGGCTTCGAGGGTTCAAATCCCTCCCTCTCCGTTTTTTTCTTCCAAAAATGCGTTTATTCGTTGTTGCTCGCTTGGTCGGATACCTCCGCGCTGCCGCGCGTGTGCCTACAGTATCCCTCCCGCGCTCACGCCTAGAATAAACGCATTTTTGTTTGAAAAAATCCGCGGCCCTTTATCTCCGCCCTTTTACAGTATACGCTCAGTCGCCGTCGCCTAGAAAGAAACTGTTTTTCTTTGAAAAACCGCTGCTTGCTAAAAGCTGCCGCGCGTGTGCCTACAGTATTCCTCCCGCGCAGGCGCCTAGAATAAACACATTTTTGTTTGAAAAAAGCCGCGAGTTAAAATTTTATTTGCGCGCAAGTTACTTCTGCGCGTAAGGCAAAAACCGCGAGCCCGGCCTGCAGGCTTTTTACACCAGCAAAAGGACCGGAAGGCAAATCCCTCCCTCGGCCTGTTAATACGCTCCGGCGGGCAGCGGCACGCCCGAAACATAGGCCAAAAGGGCAATGCACGCCAGCGTAAAGACCGCCGCCGGCATAGAAACCCGCGTATGGACCCCTTCCGCCTGATTGATAAGCAGTACCCACAGCGGCGAGGTCAAAGCCAAGGTATTTAAAAAGCCGGGGTTGGGAATGCTCTTCATGGCAATGTTTTTGGTTACCATGAGCAATACGCTGCACAACACCATTAATAAACCGCCCTCTAAATTTTTATGCGAAAAAATCAGCCGCCAAAAACGCCCCTTTTCGCTTGCGCGGTCCACGCACGCATAAACCCCCGCGTTGAACAGGCCGCCCACCGCACCAATCATCACTACATAATATAGGGTGGTCTGCTCCAGCGTCCCCCGGGCTACGATATTTTTGGAATTTAACGTCATCAGCGAAAGGGCCAGCACCGCCGGAGCCATATACAGCAGCAATCCCTTACGCAGCTGTCCGCCCGCCAAACGCAAATACCCCCCTACACAACCGCCCAAAGAGAGCAAAATACCCACAAACACCAGCGGATCATGCAACAGTGCCAGCAGGTGCTTAAAATCAATCAGCCACCACAGCACAATGGTCAGCACAATGGCCAAAACGGTCATCATGGATGTCCCTCCTGCCCCATAGCGCGCCGAGGACGCAAACAGGCGGTAATCAAAAAAGCCGACCATAAGCCCCTGCACGCCGGCAAAGACCCAAAACCACACGTCCGTCGGCGGTGCGATCCAAAACACAAAGGGCAAAGCCACCGCCAAACTGCCAAACCCGCGGTACATCCCCAAAAACGACGGCTGCATTTTGAACTTTTCGTTGGTAAAGATAACCACGCTGTTAAAAAATGCGTACAAGAGTCCAGGCAATACCCAAGCCATATTTTCCCCCTTATCCTTTTCTTTTAGGATAGACCTTCGCGCGCCCCTGCGCAAGGGAAAAAAGGGTTTAGAAGCTAGAAGAGACACACCCCATGCCAACGCGGGGAAAAGAGCTAGGGCAATTTGTAGTAGGCAAAGGTAGATTCCTGAGCTGAAGTATTCCAACCGCTAATATATTTAATCCCGCCTAAGGATTTGCAAATTTTATGGGCGCCTTTATTCTCATCATACTCGCCCCAATTACTGGCCAAACAATAGGCTTTTCCATCACTTAGTATAGCATAGAGCGCATTGCTATAACGCTCTCCCCCCGTGGCACTACACCGTACCTCTGGGCCTTGGACAAGCATACAACTGTAGGAAGAAAATTTAGCTCTAAATCCATTCAGCGTTCCACTCTTTTCAGGAGTATAGGTCGCCGCGCCGGGGAGTTGAACATCTAAATTTTCAAAATTAATACAATCGTCTTGTGAACCGTTAGCCATTTCGCAACGTTTCGCGGCGTCGTAAATGGCGCGGGCGATAGGGGCCATTTTCATCATTTGCGCCTTGCCCACCG
>CAVDMZ010000063.1:5853-7889 GCA_963610115.1 Duodenibacillus sp. | reverse complement strand
GGGTTGATGCTGGCGGCGGTGTTTAAATTGTTTGGACCGCTGTATTTGATTATCCCGGGCATTGTGGCGTTCCATATTTTCCAGGATCATCCGTTGGAAATCGGAGATATGGCTTACCCCATGCTGGTCAATAAGGTATTGCCGTTTTATCTGACGGGTTTCTTTGCCGCGGTGCTGTTCGGGGCCATTTTAAGCTCCTTTAACGCGGCGTTAAACTCCACCTCTACTTTGTTTATGCTCAATGTGTACAAGCCCTATATCAAGCCCGATGCCACCGATAAACAAGTGGTGCGCGCGGGCAAGGTGGTGGCGGTCATTTTGGCGGTGTTTTCCATGTGTGTGGCGCCGCTGATTGCCAAGGCGCCCTCGGGCCTGTTTAACTATTTGCAAATGGTAAACGGCTTTTACAATGTGCCTATCTTTACCTTGATTATTTTTGGTATGCTCAACAAGACGGCTCCGGCTTGGTCGGCCAAGGTGACGCTGGTGTTTTTTATCGTGGTGTATGGGTTGACCCAAATCCCCATGGATTGGACCTCGGCCGTGCCGGTGCTGGGCTGGCTGAAGAACCTGCACTTCTTGCATGTAATGGCCATTTTGTTTGTGATATCTATTGCCTTTATGTATATCACGGCCAAATTATGCCCGGCGTCGAACAACTACGATGACAATAAGGACCTGCACATCGTGGACACTACGCCGTGGAGCAAGGGTTGGACCATGGGCGTGGCCATTGTGCTGTGTTCTATTGCGGTATATGTCATCTTCTCTAAATTTGGCATTGCCGCCTGATAAGTTGCTTTCCGTAAACGGGCGTCTGCGCAGCGCAGGCGCCCGTTTTTGCTGTTGCAGCGGGGGCAAAACTTGTTATAATACTGGTAAGATTAGTGGAGAATAATATGAATGAACCCTATCGCATAAATATCATGCAGGAAACCCCCGCGGCCCCTGCAGAGGCTGCCCAAGCGCCGCAACCCGCCGTCGCAGGCGTACTGGAGCGTTTGGTTGCGCTAATGATTGACGCAGGGCTGGTCTTTTTTGTTTACCAAATGTTTTTACTGGTTTTGCTGCGTTTTATATCGCCGGATTTGCAGCAGTTGTATTGGTGGATTGCCGGGGTCAATGTTCCTTTTATTTTGTATGAAACCCTGTTTACCAGCGGGGGACGCAATACCTTGGGCCGGGCCTTGGTGGGCGTGCGCGCCGTGCGCTTGAGCGACGGGGAAGCGTTGAATTTGGCGCAGGCGTTTGTCCGTGCGGTGGGGTATTATATCAGTGCGGCTTTGCTGATGTGCGGCTTTTTGCTGGCCTTTATAGACAGCCAACACCGCGCCCTGCAGGATTATTTGGCCGGATCGGTGGTGGTGCAAGCCCGCCAAAAAAGTGGGGGGGAAAAGGCCCTGCTGTCGCTTACGGGGCTGGTGTTGCTGTTGGCCTTTGGCGGATATTTTTACCAGCGGCTCTTCGGGGCGGGCTCCTTGGTGCAGCAGCGTATGATTTCCCGCGCGCAGGAGCAAGTGGAAAAAATCGGCTATTTAGAGGAAGTGCACCGCGTGCAATTTGGCCACTATACCAATGATTTATTGCGTTTGTCGCTTTTGTCGGGGGACCCGGTGCAGTTCCAGCGCGACACGCAGGCCGTACTGGACCGCAAGGATTTCCGCATCGGCGTCAGTGCAACGGGGTATAAAATCAAAGCCCGCGCCAAGGACGTGCGCAAGACCCCGGTGTATTATCCGTCTTTGTAATCCTTTCAAAACCAAAGAAAAACCCCGCTCTTGGGCGGGGTTTTTTGGTGTAAAAAAATTAGCCGTTGTGGCGCTCGGAGGAGTGCTGGCAGTTGATGCAATAGCGCGCAAAGGGCAAGGCCTTGATGCGTTTTTTGGGAATGGGCTGGCGGCACAGCTCACAGCGGCCGTAAATGCCCTTTTCAATTTTGCGCAAGGCGGCCTCTATTTGCCCCAATGTGTTGTGGGAATTGCCGGAGAGTTCAAACAAAATTTCCTTGTCTAAATTTTGGCTGGCCACGTCAATGG
>CAVDMZ010000063.1:577-5843 GCA_963610115.1 Duodenibacillus sp. | reverse complement strand
GTTTTCGGGCATATCCATATTTTTTTTGTCCTTGAGGCGTTTTTCCGCGTCGGCCTTGAGCTCCTCCAAATGTTTTTTAATTTCTTTAATTTCGGCCGCGCTCAAAGCGTCCTTGCTGTTTTTCTTTATTACCATAACGACGGCTCCTTATCCGTTCAAATCGTGCGGCGTTTGCGTAGCGCCGTTTGATTAATTTAGCAAATACGGACCTGCATTGCAAGTGCTGCCGGGCTGCGGCGGCAAAGTTTACCGCGCGGGCTCTTTAGAATTGTTATAATAAAAAAAGCGCCCGCGTGCGCCAAATTTCTCCCGGAGCGGGATTGGTATGAAAAAAACCCTCGGTAAATTTTTAGACGAATTGATTTTTAGCAACTCTCTGTATGTCAATTACAAACGGATGTGGCCCTTTATTAAACCGTACTGGTTCCGGGCGTGTTTGGGCGTAGCGCTGGCGGTGCCGGTGGGGGCGCTGGACTCGGTGGTGGCCCTGTTTTTAAAGCCCTATACCGACGATGTCTTGGTGGGGAAAAACGCCACCTTTGCCGCCTATATTCCGCTGATGATTATTTCCTTTGTGCTGGTGCAGAGCATTTTAAATTACACCGTCAAATACATGACCACTTGGGTGGGCAATAAAATTACGCTGGACGTGCGCAAAAAATTATTTGCCAAGTTATTGTCTATGGACACGGCCTATTTTGACGTTCACGATTCGGGCCATGTGATGATGCGCTATAACTCTGATGCCGACACCGCCTGCAACGGCCTGATTAACAATTTGCGTTTGGTCATTTCCAAGGTGTTTTCTTCTTTGTCTTTGGTGTGCGTGTTGTTTTACAACTCGTGGCAGCTGACGGTGATTGCCGTCGGGGCGGTGCTGGTGGCGTTTGTGCCCATTTACATTGTCCGGCGCAAAATGGAGGAACTGGTGCGCGGCACCGTGCAGGTGGGCTCGGTGGCGATGAAGGCGTACAATGAGGCCTTTAACGGCAACCGCACGATTGCCGCCTATAATTTGCAGCAGGACGAACGCACCCTGTTTGAACGCCTCATGGAGCGGGTGTTTGCGCTTAATATGGGCATTGTCAAGCATACGGGGTGGCTCTCTCCGCTGATGCACTTTATCATTTCGCTGGGGCTGGCGTTTGTGATTTGGCAGAGCAGCTCGCTGATTGTCAAAGGGGTCATTACCAGCGGGAACTTTACCTCGTTTGTGGCGGCCCTGCTGCTCTTGTACACGCCGCTCAAGACGGTGGGCGATGATTATGTGGATATCAAAAAAGCCTTGCTGGCCATTGACCGTATTTTTGAAATTTTTGCCATTGAGCCCAAGATTACCGACCCGGCCGGCGCGCATGACTTGCAGGGCGTAAAAAAAGAAATTAAATTTGAAAATGTGAGCTTTTCTTATAAAGAAGGCGTGCCCGTGCTTAAAAATATCAATTTAACCGTGCCCGTGGGCACGACCTTGGCTTTGGTGGGCAATTCCGGCGGGGGGAAAAGTACGGTGGTCAATCTGCTGCCGCGCTTTTATGATGTACAGCAGGGCCGGGTGAGCTTTGACGGGCAGGACGTGCGCGATCTGACGCTCTCGTCCTTGCGCGACCAAATTGCGGTGGTGTTTCAGGATAATTTCTTGTTCTCCGGCACCATTCGCGAAAATATTCTAATCGGCCGCAAGGACGCCACCGAGGCCGATTTGCAGGAGGCCGTCAAAAACGCGCATTTAGAGGATTTTATTGCCTCTTTAGAAAAGGGCTTGGATACGGAACTGGGCGAACGCGGGCTGACCCTTTCGGGCGGCCAACGCCAGCGCGTAGCCATCGCCCGCGCGTTTATCCGCAATGCCCCCGTGGTGGTGCTGGACGAGGCCACCAGCGCTTTAGACAACAAGTCTGAAGCCATTGTGCAAAAGGCCTTAGACAATTTGATGAAGAACCGCACGGTGTTTGTGATTGCGCACCGCCTGTCCACGGTTATCCAAGCGGACAAAATTGTGGTGCTTAACGGTGGGGAAATTGTGGAGCAGGGCACGCACGAGGAACTGCTCAAGCTGGAAAACGGAGCCTACCGCGCGCTCTACAATGCGCAATTTAAAAAAGCATAAAATCTAGCAAACAGAAAAACGGGGCAAAGCCGAAAAGGTTTTGCCCCGTTTGCCGTTTCATAAACATTAAAATTTCTGCGCCAAGATATAGCCCGCCGCCCACAGCAGCCAGCCCGCGGGCACGCACATCATTTCCGCCCATTTCAGGCGAAAATGCGGCAACTCCTTGGGCAGCCGGTTGATATGCTTTTGCAAGGTGTACGGGGCCGCACAAAAGGCCGCCAGCCCCAGCAGCCGCCCCCAGCCCAGGGCGCGGGCACAGGCCGCCGCGCCGCCCGCCCAAAAGGCCGTACCCCACAGCCACGCGGGCCACGCCGCCGGACGGCGCAGATAGCGGCAGGTGCGGTTTAAAATGGCGGCAAATTGGTAAAGGGAAAGCGGTGTCAGCACCGCGCGCCACAGCGGGCTATAGCGGAGCGGGGTGCCGGCGGTGTTTTTGTAACCCGCGCGCACGGCCTGCCATTGTTTGTAGGACCAGTAAAATACAAAAAATCCGCCGCTCAGCAGCGTCAGCAGGAGCAGCCGCCCCGCCGGGATGAAGTAATACTGTACGGAAAGCCCCGCCGCTTTAAGGCGTGCTTTTTCCTCCTCGCGCTTGGCGGGGGAGGTATAATCCCACCGGGCCAGCGCGGCGTAAGCCGCCCACAGCAGCCCCAGGCCCAAAACCAGTTGCCAAAATCTGTCCATACCAGTATTATAATAAAAAAAGATTTTCCGGTATAGAAAGCGGAACTTTATTTGTTGCCTTTTGCGCGGTTATGCGTTTTGCAGAGCATTTGGCAATTGGATATATCGCTCCCGCCGCCCTTGCTCCACGCGGTTACATGGTCGGCGTCCATATCCTTTAAGGCCCAAATTTTGGTTTTGTTGGCCTCGTGGCCTTGGGCGCAGAGCGGACAGTTGGAAATGCCTTTCTCCTCGGCCAGCTGCGTTTGTTTGGCATAGACCTTGCGTTTGGTGTTTTCGTCAAATATGCGCAGGTTTAATAAGTGGGGCAGGGTTTCGCCGGAGAGGATATATTCAAAAATGCCGCGGGCATTTTTGATATAGTTGTCTTCCAGCAAGGTCTTGACCCGCTGTTCCACTTGCTGGGGGTTATAACTGCGGGTATGGTAGGTTTCGTACAGGCGCCCCCATTCCAGGCCGCGCATTTGCGGTCCTACTTGCGTAAACACGCAGGACGCCCAGTCTATGACGGAATTAAAATATAATTTCAGTTCATGGATGTCGCTGTCGTAGCGGTGGCGGCTCATATACTCGTCTATATGGCCGTGGCTGACCCAGTCTAGGGCGCGCTCCAAATAATCTTGGCGTTTTACGTCGCCGCGGATGTAGGCGCTCCACTTTTGCACGCGGGCATTTTGGCTGTTGCTAAACTCTTTTTTGGCCTCGTCCACAAAGGGCCCGCAATAGACGGCATTGAGCAGTTCTTGGTGATTTAAGGGGATGCCGGCGATGTTAATGGTTTTGAACCACTCTTTTATTTCGCTTTCGGTGCCTTGGCACTCGTACACCAGCAGGGTGGTATTTAAAATTTTATCTTGTAAATCCTGGGCCAGCCCGCCAAAATATTGCTCCATACCGTTTTTGTCTTTAACGGCAAATTTATTGGTTACAAAGCGTCCCACGCTGGTAATGCGCTGCTGGCCGTCTAATACTTCCAATTTGTTTTCGTCGGGCTGGTTAAAATAGAAAAGCCCCAGCGGATAGCCCTTTAATATAGAATCTATGACGGCCACATCCTTTTTGCCGTCGGCGTAAATATAATTGCGCTGGTACTGCGGCTGGATAGTTAATTTCCCGCCCAAGCCGGACAGGCCCTTTCCTTCGTACTCGTTATATACAAAGCCGTTGCAAAGCTCTTTCACGGTGTAGGGTTGTAATCTTGTTTTCATCTTTTGCTCCTTATTAAAATACGGGCGTAAATTTCGTTTTTATTAATGCAAAATCTTTTTCCATAATGAGGATTGTCCTCTACATAGCGGTCAATGCCTTTAATCTCAAATTGTTCGGGGCAGTATTTGTCCAAAAAGCTAATGGGTACGCCCATAACGCCGGGGTAGTCGCTTGGGATGGCGTCGGTAAACGGTACTTCTATGGCGTCGTAATTATCGTACTTTTGGTAGCCGTTTTGGCGGATTTCTTGGTGTCGGCTAAATTTCAGGTTTTCCTCCATCGTCATTAACGATAGCGGCTGGTGGCGTTTTCCGTGGTCTATATTGGTAAACCAAATGGCTTGTGCACGGGCAAAAATTTGATTATCTACAATGCGAAAAGCACTCCCTTGTTTGCGGTTGTGCTGTAATTTTTCCGCGTAGGTCTCGGGCATTTTAAACAGTAAGTCTTCACTCATTGATGTTTTGCCCACCCAAAGCCTATTATCCATAATCAATTTAAACGTTTCTTTATAGGTGACGGCATTTTTGTTTCCAATAATCACGCATTTTTTGCGGCCTTGCATAATCCAAGCCAAAAACTCCCTAAATAGCGAAAAAGGGGGGTTAGTAATGATGAAGTCCGCCTCGTCGCGCAGGGCGGTTACTTCCGCACTCCTAAAATCTCCGTCGCCCTTTAAATAGTGCCATTGCAGGGCGTTAATATCCAGTTTTTGGCTGTGGCGGGCGCGGTGCAATATAAAAATCTTTCCCTTAATGGCGGTTTTCTTTTGGTCAAATTGGGGGGAGGCGCTCTCAAATAAAGAGGGCTGGTAGGGTATAGAGAGTTTTTTGCTTTCGGCCGCGTAACTGGTGCTGATTAATTTTTTCAGGCCGAAACGCTCAAAATTTTGGGCAAAGTATTTTGTGAAATTGCTCCACTCGGGGTCGTCGCACGGGAGCAAGACGGTTTTGTCTTTAAAAACATCCGGGTTAAAATCTACGTAGGCTTGTATCTCTTTTTCTATGTCGTGGTACTGCGTGTAAAACTCGTCATTCTTGGCCCTTTTGGCCTTGGCTAGATTGGAGTTTTTGGCTTTCATTTTTCAATATCCATTTTTTTGCGTAATGAGTATTCTTCTTTTTTTCCCTTGTTCCAGCCCTGCACCGGGCGCAAATAGCCTACTACGCGGCTATAAACCTCGCACTTAGTCCCATGGCAGTTTTCCTCTTCTTTTTTTATTTTAAGAATTTCTTTTTCAATTTCTATTTTTGTCATCAAAAA
>CAVDMZ010000063.1:0-567 GCA_963610115.1 Duodenibacillus sp. | reverse complement strand
CAATTACGATTTTCCAAAATGGAAATACCCACTTTGCAGCTTGCGCAAGCCGTCCGGCAAGGCCTTCTTGTCTTGCGGCAAATGCACTCTGACAGATAGCGGTCAAATTGTGCGTACGGGCAAGACCGCCTCATCGGCAAACATCCTTAAAAGCCACCAGCGCGCGCAGGTTTTGGTCGTTGAGGGCTTCTATGCCGATATCTTGGTAGTCAAACTGTATCCGGCAAACCGCCGCGTTACTTTTCACGCTCGCGCAACCTTGCAAGCAAATCAGTACGGCTAATCCGGCCAGCAGTACGCAAGGCCTCATCAACTTTTGCATTTTCCCGCTCCCTTGCCCTTAAAGCCTTGTTTTCCGCGGCTTTGCGCCCGGAGCGGTACATAACCGCCCCAAACGCAAATAAACCGCAAATAACCCCTAAAATGGCCCACGGGGTCATTTTTATTTATCCTTGGCCTTTTCAAATCCGAACTTGGTAAGCCAAGAAATAACCTTAACGCCCGCGGCGCGCACCTTGCCCAGCACCGCGTCGTCCTTTTGGCTGTCCGTCCATTTGACGACAATTT
>CAVDMZ010000062.1:0-8009 GCA_963610115.1 Duodenibacillus sp. | reverse complement strand
CAGCAGGCCCCGCGGCTGTATAATTTGGCTCCGGCCTTGAGCCGTGCCTTTGACGCCGCCGCTCCCCAGCCGGGCAGCGAATATACAGCCCTGTCTTTTTACCAGCCCGAAACCTACCGCCAAGCCCAGCAGGCCAAGATACAGCAAGCGCAGCAGCAGAAGGAACAGGCCCTGCAGGAGCGCGATGCTGCCCGGGAAGAGAAAAATAAGGCCTTGGCGGATTTGGCCTTATCGCGTACGCAGCGCAAGCAGGACGCGGCCTCCTTTCACAGCGAGCGGGAGGAAAAGGCCCGCATTATTTCCAGCTTACAGCAAAAGGCCAGCCAGCTCAAGGCCGTCAATGTCGCCCTGGACCGCGAAATCAAACGCACCCAGCAGGAAAAGCTGGAAGCCTTGCGCAAATCGGCCGAGCAGGCCAAGGAGATTTTGTCCTTGCGTGATGCCCTGACCGCCGCGGAGGAACGGTTTAAATCCTTTGATTTTGAAGGGCGGATTATCTCCGTCAAACGCCAGTACCAGCAGAAAGTCACCACGCTGGAAAACCAACTGCATGAAATTTCCAATACCTGCATGAAACAGGTGGAGGAAATTGAATCGCTCAAGGCGGAGAATTTGAAACTACACCAAATTGCCGAACAGCGCGAACAGCTGGCCGCCTTGTACGAGGCCAAAACGCATGAACTGGAAGCGTTGCAAGTCTCCGTGGCCGCCCTGCGCAGTGAAAATGACAAAAAGAACCAGGCCCGCTTGGCCGCCTTTACGCACCGTATGCAAAACCTGCAGCAGGAGCACGAGGCGCTGGCCCAGCGTTTGACGCAGGCCCAACAGGCTTTGCAAACCGTCAGCGCGGAAAAGAAAACCTTAGAGGAAAATTTCAAAACCTTGCTGGGCAAAATTAAAAAGAACGACGCCGTGATTGAGTCGCTCAAACATAAAATTGAAGTGCTCACGGCGCAAAACCGGGAGCTCAAGGACCGCGCTGCCAGCCAGCCGGCCGTGGCCCGTCCTCCGGTCCCCAAGGAGCCCGTGACGGTGCGCCAGCCCTTGCCGGCTGCCAAGCCGGCCCCGGCCAAGACGATGCATGCTCCGCTGCCGGCCGCGCCCGAGGAAGCCCCGGTGGGTATGCAAAACACCTTGCGCGCCAAGGTGCAGACGGAGGCGGACCTGCCGGAAATCCGCGTAGCCGACCCCGTCCCGCAAGAGGAGCTTTACCACGGCGAGGATTTTTTAGAAAAAACGGACAGTTTCATCGGCCGGATGAAATGGTCCATCTTCCGCGAGGATAAATAAATTTAAAAAAGCCTGATTTACATCAGGCTTTTTAACAGACCAATATGACAGAGAAATTAAACATTGCCGTATTATACGGCGGCAAATCTACTGAGCATGAAGTGTCCGTACACAGCGCGCAGACGGTTTGTCAACTTCTGCAGCAAAACGAAAAATACCAAGTTACCTTTATTTTTATAGACAAGCAGGGGCGTTGGTTTTTGCAAGAGGCCTGCAGCGAAGGTACGGCGCAAGATGTGGAAATTACCCCGGTAACCTTGCCGCAGGGCAGTTTATTTGTCCCCTCAGAAAACCGTTTTTTAAAGCCGGATGTTTTCTTCCCGGTGTTGCACGGCAGTAACGGAGAGGACGGAACCTTGCAGGGCTTGTTGGAGCTGTTGGACGTGCCGTATGTGGGGTGCGGGGTCTTGGCCTCCGCCCAAGCCATGGACAAACCGACGGCCAAAGCCATGGCCCGCCAGCATGGCGTGGCGGTGTTGCCGTGCCAAGTGATTTCCTCTGCCGGTTATGACAAGGCGGCTTTGGAGGCGTGGGCCCGCCAGACGGGCTATCCGGTGTTTGTCAAGCCGGCGCGCTTGGGGTCCTCGGTTGGCGTAACGAAGGTAAAAAATGCCGCGCAACTGCATCCGGCGGTGGCGTTGGCCTTGCGTTTTGATACGGACGTCCTGGTGGAAAAGGGCGTGGAAAACCCGCGTGAAATTTTTTGCGGATTGTTGGGCGAAGGGGCCACGGCCCGGGCTTCTCTGTGCGGGGAACTGAAAATGTTGCAGAGTGAATTTTTTGATTATCAGGCCAAGTACATCACGGCGGGCGGGTGCGAAACCCGCGTGCCGGCCCGCCTGCCGGAGGCGACCGCCGGGGAGATCCGCCGGCAAAGCCTGATTATTTTTAAGGCCTTAAACGGATGCGGTTTGGCCCGGGCGGATTTTTTGGTGGATGCGGCAGGCAAGGCGTGGTTTTCGGAAATCAACACCTTGCCGGGAATGTCGCACACCAGTTTGTACCCGCAGCTTTTTGAGGCGTCCGGCGTAGGGTATGCCCGCGTGCTGGAGGAACTGGTGGAGTTGGCCCTGCAGGTGCATCGGCGCAAAAAGACTTTATCTATGGAGCGTATGGCTTAATGCACCTCTTGCAGAAACGGTGGAAAGCGTTGGATTTTTGGCTAAAGGTCATTTGGGTCTTCTGTCTGCTGGGGGCTCTGTTGAATTTGCTGTATGTTTGCCGGGATTTGTTGACGGGCGGCGTGCTTTTGCGTTTGCACATCGGGTTTTTGCTGCTCTATGCCGGACAGGCGGTTTTTATTTTGATGAAGGAACGGATGGTTTTTGTACTGTCTTTATTGCAGGCGGTGCTGGCTTTTTTAACCAATGCCGATTTTACTTTTGTGCCCTTACTTAAACCCTTGGGCCGGCTGGTGTATATGGCCCTGGGCGGGTTTACGGTGGAGCAAATAGAAATGTATAAGTACACCTTTCTGTCTGCCTGCTTTACCTTGGAACTGCTTAAAACGGCGTGGCTGTTTTTGCTTTTGCCCGCCCCCGCTAAAAATAAACCGCTTGGCACCAATCCTAAAACCCCGGTTTAGCCCGGGGTTTTCTCAAATAGGTTTGCCGCTGCAGCGGGTGTAGGCACTGCCCCGCCGGGGCATACTGGGTAAAGCGGCCGTCCAATCCAGCAGGGGATTGAGGCGTTGCACGCGGGTGGATTTGCGCAGCAGCATACGGTCCGTTTCCAAATTGACCCAGCGTTTTTCCGCCGAGGTAAGAGAGATGATGCAGGCTTGTCCGGCCTGTTCCAGCTCCGCGGGTTTGGGACCAAAAAATTGTTTCAAGTGTAAAAATACTTTCTTCATAGGTATAGTCTAGTCTTTCTGCACGCGCAAAAACAGAGCCGAAGGACCCAAATCCGGCGCGATTTAGGCCTGTGCTTTTTTGGGCCCTTTGGCCCGGGGCCGCGGGACCCCATGGGGTGCAACGGGCGGGAATTGCTATAATAATAGCAGGTATGTCTATTTTTTCTAAACTCTTTAAATTGTTTGCCACCGTGGTGCTCATGCCGCTGATCCCCATGGCGTTGTTACTGGCGTATTACCAAAACCGCCAGACGCGCACGGTATTGGAAATTCACTATAATTTGGCGGAGATTGTTTCCTCAGACATTGTCCATTACGCAGAGGACACCCGCCGCCGTTTCGCCGCCACCTTGCCGGACGGAGGGCTGGAGCAACCCGTCTCCGCGGCTGCCTTGGAAAGGATGTTGGCCTCTTTGCCGGAGGCGGAGCTGTTGGCCGTGTTGGACCCGGCCGGGCAGGAAACCGCCCGCGCCACGCGTTTGCCGCAGGCGCAGCAGCCGGAAAAAATCACCTTGTCTTTGGCGGAAATGCAAGAGGCTTTGCAACCCGGAAAACGGGGATATGCGGGCGCCTTGCAGGAGTGGGATTATGCGCCCCTTATTGCGGTGCTTTATCCGCTGGCGCAGGGAACGTTTTTGTATGCGTGGGTGCATCCCGCAGATTTGTTGGAGCGGTTGCAACAGATGCGCGTGGGACAGACGGGGCAGGTCTATTTGGCCTCGGAGCAGGGGGAGCTGTTTTCCGGGCCGAACCAGTGGCGGCCGGGGGTGGCAGCGGAGGAATTAAAAAAGCGTTTTTCCAGCGGCAGCCGGTTGATTAAAAGTTTGCCCAGCGCCGAGGGAACCTTGACCGGGGCGTTTGCCTGGTCGGAGCCGCTGGGCGTGTATGTAGCCGTACTGCAGTTGAAGGAGGAAGCCCTTCGCAGTTTGTATTTTACCGATTTGATTTTAATTTTATTTCTGCTGGCGATCACCACCTTGTCTTATTTTGGGGCTTTGGCTTTTTCGCGCAGTTTGGGCGAGCCGATTGCCCAGTTGCTCCAAGGCGCGCGGGCGGTTAGCCGGGGGGATTTGAACTACCATTTGAACGAGGAAATAGGCTGGGGCGAATTTAAACAACTCTTACAGGCTTTTAATAAAATGACCGCGGATTTGAAGGACTATCAGGCCTTGCAACTCAAAAGCCAAGTCAGTGAGATGAAGGAGCAAATATTCCGTTCGGTGGCGCACGATTTGCGCGCGCCGCTTTTGGGGTTGCAGGGGTATATTTACATTCTCTCCAGCGGGCAGCTCAGCCAAGCCGAGCGGGAGGAAACCCTGCGGCGCATGCAGGAGGCCGCGCAAAATTTATCTTCTCTGCTGGAAGATGTGCTGGCGGTTTCGCGCGTGGAAGCGGGCATGACCTTGCCCCGCTTGCAGTGGGTGGAACTGGAGCCTCTGGTGCAGAGCGTCTTGCACACGCTGGCCCCGGCCGCGCAGGAAAAGGGATTGGCTTTGTCGGCCGAGGGGGATGGGGGAGCGGTGTGGGCCGACCCGAAACTTCTGCGCCGCATTTTAACCAATTTGCTTTCCAATGCCATTAAATTTACGTCCCGGGGTTTTGTAAAAATACAGACCCGGCAGCGCGCGGACCAAACGGAAATTTCCGTCACGGACAGCGGCCCCGGGTTGACGGAAGAACAATGCGGTGAGGTCTTTGAAAAATACCGCCAAGTGGACGAAGGCGCAGAAGGGTACGGCTTAGGGCTGTTTATCAGCCGCCAACTGGCCCGCGCCCACGGGGGGGACTTGGTGGCCCGTTCAACTCCCGGGCAGGGAAGTACCTTTGTGTTGACCTTGCCAAAGGAGGGAAAATGATTGTTTTTTGGCGTTTGATTTTGTCGTATTATCTTTGCGCTGTTTTGTTTTACAACCGCCCCTTTATGGAGTATGTGCGCCGGCGCCCGCGGAAAGCCTTTTTGTGGCAGATGACGGCGTTTTGCGCAGTGGCCGGGCTGTTGGTTTGGCCGTGGCGGAGTGTGCCTTGGCCCTTGGCAGGCGTGTGGGAACTCCCGGTGGCGGTATGCCTGCCGGTGTTGGGAGCGTTTTACGCGCTGAATAATTACTGGGCGGTGCGATGTGCTCCGGGCGGGAGGACGCATGCCCTGCATTTTGTCCTGCACGAGACGGCAGCTTGGATTTTTATTCTCTTATGCGCCCCGTTGCAGGCCTTGTATCATACGGGCAACCCCGTGGCGGCGCCGTGGGCGGTTTTCGGGGTGGGGGTCTTGGTGGTTACCAAGGTTTTTAGCGTGTTTATTTACCGCGTGGAGCAAGACCTGTACGCGCGCAGCGGCCCCAGTTTGGATGAAAGTTTTGTCACGATGTTGGCGCGGCTGATTTTCTTTTTGATAGTCTTACTGCCCGGCTGGCGCTGGGTGGTCTGGTTTGTGGTGTGGTGGTGGGCATGCCAAGTGGCGCGCCGTAACCGCCTGCTGGATATTTCGCGCTTTGCGATGTATTTCGGCGCGCTGGGCGCCACCGCACTGGGATTTTTAGTGAAATGGAGCTTTTACTTACAATGACCCCCCTGCAAGAAGTCAAATTTGCTTGTTTAGATACGGAAACGACGGGCCTCTCGCCGTTAGCCGGCGGCAAGATTTGCGAAATCGCCGTTTCTGTCAGCCAAAACGGACAAAAGCTGGAGGAGTTCTCCACCTTGCTTAATCCGGGTTTTCCCATGCACCCGGACGTCATCGCCATTCACGGCATTACCAATGAAATGGTCCAGGATGCCCCGGTGTATGCCGAGGTGCTGCCGCGCCTGTTGGCCTTGTTAGACGGCTGCGTTTTGGTGGCGCACAATGCCGAGTTTGACTTAGGTTTTCTTCGCAGTGAAACGGAAAACTGCGGCTTGCGCCTGCCGGATTATCCGGTGCTGGACACCTTAAAACTAGCCCGAAAAAACGGGCGTTTTCAGCGCAATAATTTAGGCGTCATCGCTACCGCTTTGGGCATAGACGCCGGCGGCGCACACCGCGCTATGGCCGATGTGCGTATGACGGAAAAGGTGCTGTACCGTTTTCTGCAAGATTTTGCGCGCTGTGGCGTAACTTGTTTAGAGGAGCTGCAGAAATACCAGTTCCACCGCCACAAAACAGCCGTGCTGGGCCCGGCTCCGCGGCCGTGACGCGGGGCTAAAGACTTTCATATAATATACAAAAGGCCGCGCCGTGCGGCCAGAATAAGGAGAAAATTTATGAAGAAAGTAGTGCTAATTATCCGCGACGGCTGGGGCGATGCCAAACCCGGCAAATACAATGCCGTCAGCCACGCCAAGACCCCGAATATGGACAAATATTTAGCCGCTTGGCCGCATACGCAAATTGAAGCCTCCGGCGAACAGGTCGGCTTGCCGGCGGGATATATGGGTTCCTCGGAAGTGGGACACCTGAATATGGGCGCGGGACGCATTGTGGTGCAAGAGCTCAAACGCCTCAAGGACACCATTGAGGACGGCTCTTTGTTTAAATCCGCTCCGTTCACGGCGGCGATAGACAACTGCACAAATAACCACAAGGCTCTGCATTTGATGGGACTGGTGCAGGACGAAGGGGTGCACGCCCACCAAGACCATCTGTTTGCCATTTTGAAATATGCCGCTGAAAAGGGCATTAAACAAATTTACATTCACTTCTTTTCGGACGGGCGCGACACGCCGCCGAAATCCTCCGTCGGTTTTATCCGCCAGTTAGAGGAACATATCAAGGCTTGCGGGGCGGGCCAGATTGCCACTATTCAAGGCCGTTACTACGCCATGGACCGCAGCGAAAACTGGAAACTGACCGACGAGGCCTACAACTTGATTGTGCACGCCCAAGGCGCGCACGCGGCCACGGCGGAACAGGCTGTACTGAACGATTACGAAACTCTCAAAACCCCCGACGGCGGCGCCATGGTGGATGAGTATATCCCGCCGACAGTGCTGGGCGATTACCAAGGGATGAACGAGGGCGACAGCGTCATTTTCTTTAACTTCCGCCAAGACCGCGCCATTCAGCTGACCAAGGCCTTTATTGACCCGGCCTATCCCGGCAAAATCAACCGCGTGCCGTGCGTGTATTGCGGCTTGACCAAGTATTACGATTCCTTCCCGTACAATGCTTTGCCGTCTATGACCGACGGCGGCGGCATGGATCATTTGCTGGGGCAAGTGATTTCCGACGCGGGGCTCAAGCAGCTGCGCCTGGCCGAAACGCAGAAATTTAAACACGTTACTTCGTTTTTTAACGGCAAACAAATCCAGCCGTATAAAGGCGAGGACCGCATTGAAATCAAGGGGCGTTTTGACCCCGCCACCTTTGCCGAGCACCCGGAAATGGAAGCCTACCGCGTGGCGGACGAGGCCGTCAAACAACTCCAAGACGGCAAGTATGATTTCATCGTCATTAACTTTGCCAACGGCGATATGGTGGGCCACACCGGCAATTTTAATTCCGTGGTTAAGGCCGTGGAAGTGGTGGATGAATGTGTGGGCAAGGTAACCGAGGCCGCTTTGGCCAAGGGCTATGCCGTGATGATTACCGCCGACCACGGCAACGCCGAAGAAATGTGGGACGAAAAGATTAATATGCCCAAAACCGCACACACCACCAACTTGGTGGACTTTGTGTACGTCAACCCCGAGGAGCCCCGGGTCAAAATGGCCGCCACGGGCAACTTGGGCGACATCGCGGTAACGGTGCTGGACGTCATGGGTTTACAAAAACCCGCGGATATGACCGCCAAAGACCTGATCGTCAGATAGTCTTTTTGTTGTTTATAAAATAAAGTCATCCCCGATAGAGACACTCGGGGATGACGACATTTTTATGAACGGCGTGTCCTAT
>CAVDMZ010000061.1:0-8161 GCA_963610115.1 Duodenibacillus sp. | reverse complement strand
AAAAACCAATAAGGCTGAGATTCCCGATTACAACCCTCGGGAATGACGGCATAGAAAAAGACAAGTAGAACAAAAAGTGAATATAGGGCCGTTATAAAACGTCGTCATTCCCGATGGGTGCGGCCCGCAGGGCTCGGGGATCTCAACCGCTTTCGTTGTTGTGCCGTTAAAAACAGCGGCCATCGGAGCGTCTATAAAAAAATAAAATTTCACACAAAAATCCGCCTTTTGTTTGAGCCGCTGAGTAGCGGCCGATAAAAGGCGGAATAAGAAAATTTTATTTTTTATGCTCCGCAGGCCCGCGGGGCCTTTTGCCTACTTTTCTGCCCCGGAGAAAAGTAGGATATTGCGCGGGGCCTTTTGGTCCTTTTTTGCTCCAGAGAAAAGGACCTCTATTTCTCTTGGCGTTCCTTTTGTTTCATTTCTTTCCACAGAGCCAAGGCCTCCTCGGGCGTAGCGGCCTGTTTATTCCCAAAAACATGCGGGTGGCGGCGGTGCAATTTGTCATCTAAATATTCAATCACATCCTCTATCGTAAATTTGCCTTCCTCGGCCGCCAGCTGCGCGTGCATGAGCACCTGCAGCAGCACATCGCCCAACTCTTCCTTCATATTTTCATCGTCCTTATGATGAATAGCGTCTATCAGCTCTTGGCTTTCGTTTTGCAAACAAACAATCAAACTCTCGTGCGTTTGCTTTTTATCCCAAGGGCAGCCGTACGGTCCGCGCAGGGTGGCGATGGTTTGTTTTAAGTCGTTAAAATTTTTTTTCATTGTCGGCCTCCGGCAAAAATGCTATACCATTATTATATGAAAATATTTTTTAAACTCTTGTTGTGTGCCGCTTGGGCGGTTGTTTTTTCTCCCTGCGCTTTGGCGCAGGTCAGCATAGTCAAACAAGACGGCGTCAAAATTTATTTGGACATTTCAGATTTTAACCGTCAGGTATCCGTGGGGGACCGTTTCAAAATTATTACTTCCACGGAAAAACTGGTTAATCCCAAAACAGGCAAAGAATTGGGCGATGTATACCACTATTCCCCCGAGGGACGCATCGTGGAGGTGCAGCCTCTCTACGCCGTGGGAGAGATGCCCCACGCGGCGCAATATGCCTTGGGGCAAGAGGCTGTTATTACCTTGGGGGAAGAAACCCCTGCCGTCCAAGCCCCCCGCCCCGCCGGTAAAAAAGCGGAGCCAAACGCCTCCCCTGTTTCCACGCTTTCCCGCCGCAAAATAAAAAAATACCCCCTGCTGGAGCGGGAAGTGGTTAGCGCCGTGCAAGCCGATTTCAATGCCCTGCCCGGCGAGGAAATTGCCTTGGCGGACCTCACGGGGGCCCTGCAGCTCTACAGCCCCGAGGGAGACGGGTTGCGTTTGCGCGCAGAGCACAAACTGCCCTCCGGGCACAAGCCGCTGGCCTTGTCCGCCCTAGACCTGACGGGGACGGGGCAGGCCCAACTCTTTGCCGTGGTATATGACGAAAACAAAAATAAAATCAGCACCCGGGTGTATGAAATAAGCGGTCAGGAATTTAAACTGCTGGCCACACTGCCGTATTTTGTGAAAGAAATGGGCTGCCCCGGGCAAAAAAAGCTCTACGCGCAAAAACCTTTCACAGGCGGCACCAAAGCGGGCGACAGCCGCTTGCTGCAATATAAAGACGGCAAATTCCGCGTAGGGGAGGAGGCCTTTCCCACCCGCGGCAGCTGGTTAAGCGGGATGAACTTTTACCCGGTGCAAAGCGCCGCCCAAGCCAATGTCATTTCCACACTTAAAAACGGCCGGATCCGCCTCACGCTCCACAACGGCAAAGCCGCAGAAAGCCCGGCCCTTTTCGCTGAGGCAGCAAATCGTGTAAAATATAGGCAGGATGTCCTTGCTTTTTATCCCTCTTTGCAAGCGTACGGCCCGGCGGGCCGCGCCACCTTGGCCGGGGTGGAAAACGTGGGCAAATTGGGGCTGCTTTCCAAGCAGTTCGGCCAGTATAGCAGCAGTAAACTTCATTTTTTGACGTACGAAAACGGAGTTTTGGACGTGCAGGAGACCCTGCCCTTAAGCGGATTTGTTTACGATACCTCCTGCACGGCCCGCGGCATTTTAGTTCCGCAGGTGGTTTCGGGCGGACAAACTATTTTGACCGAAATTTACAGATAGAGATAAGGAGCGCAAAAGTGGAAAACGAAAATACGGTTCATTTATTAGATAAAGGTTTTATCCGCCTGGTGGACTTTATGGGCAGCGATAATCGCGTGGTCAGCTCGGCCCGGGTGTCCTTCGGCGGCGTATCTAAAGGAGAGGAGCGCGACAAGGGGCTGATCAAATACCTATTAGAGCATCGCCA
Organism: Duodenibacillus sp.; assembly: GCA_963610115.1. Taxonomy (GTDB): domain Bacteria; phylum Elusimicrobiota; class Elusimicrobia; order Elusimicrobiales; family Elusimicrobiaceae; genus Avelusimicrobium. Next base: position 5,821 of record CAVDMZ010000061.1, on the reverse strand, counting down.
CCATACTCCCTTTGAACATTGTTATTTTCAATTCCATGTGTGCTGCCCCATCTATGTGGCGCGCCAGTGGATGCGCCACCGCTGGGGTTCCTTTAACGAAGTCAGCGCGCGCTACACCCAAGTCAAAGATGAATTTTATATTCCCTCGCACTTCCGCGGACAAGACATCAAAAACCGCCAAGGCTCCGTAGAGGCGCACTTGGATGATAAGGCCCTGCGCAAGGTCTATGAAGAAAGCGTGGAGGCCTCCTTTGCCGCCTACAACAAGCTCATTGAAGCCGGCGTCAGCCGGGAAATGGCCCGCGGCGTACTGCCGGTGTGCCAATACACACAATTTTACTGGAGCGTCAATGCCCGCAGTCTGCTGAACTTCTTGCAGCTGCGCCAAGACGGGCACGCCCAATATGAGATCCGCATCTATGCCGCTGCGATCGCCCAAATTTTTAAGGAAAAAATGCCGTGGTCGTGGGAAGCCTTTGAAGCCTTAAACAAAAGTTTGCCCCTCGGCGCGGCCTAATATCTAAATAAAGGGGTTTCTATGAAAGTGCTAGGCATGATTATGGCCGGCGGCAAGGGCGAACGTCTTTATCCGCTGACCAAGGACCGTTCTAAGCCCTCGGTGCCGTTCGGCGGCAAATACCGCATCGTGGACTTTGTGCTGTCCAACTTCGTCAACTCGGGGATTTTTTCCTCCTATGTGCTGGTGCAGTATTTGTCGCAAAGTCTCATTGAATATTTACGGACCACGTGGCGCACCGAAGGGCTCATCCCGGACCATTTTCTGACCTGCGTGCCCCCCCAAATGCGCCTGGGGGAAATTTGGTACCGCGGTACCGCAGATTCCGTGCGCCAAAACATCAATTTAGTCAAGGATTTTGCGCCGGACTTGGTAGCCATATTTGGCGCGGACCACATTTACCGCATGGATGTGCGGCAAATGATAGATTTCCACCTCAAAAACCACGCCGATGTAACCGTGGCGGCCAATACGGTGCCTATCAAAGACGCGCCGTCCTTTGGCATTTTAGGCACAGATGACAATCACCGCATTGTCCAGTTTGACGAAAAGCCCCAAAAACCCCGCTCCATCCCCGGCAACCCCAAGGCCGCTTATGCGTCTATGGGCAACTACATTTTCAACACCGACGTTTTGTTGCAGGTATTGCAAAAACGCTTTTGCGATGTGCCGGCCTTGGATTTTGGGAAACACATTTTGCCCAAGATTTTGACCGACCACCGCACCTTTGCCTATGACTTCCAAAGCCAAACCTTGCCCGGGGCCAAACCCTACGAACAGGCAGGATATTGGCGGGATGTGGGCACGATAGAATCCTTTTGGCAGACGAACATGGACCTGCTGGGCCCCCAACCCAAGCTGGATTTGGATAATCCCCAATGGCCCATCAACACCACGGCCTACCGCGTGCCGCCCACCAAATATTTGGGCGGAGAAGTGCACAACAGCATGATTAGCAACGGCTGCGTCATTTACCCGAAAGCCAAAATCAAAAATTGCGTGCTTTCCAGCAATGTCATTGTACACGACGGAGCGGAACTGGAGGGCTGTGTGATTATGGACTCGTGCGAAATAAAGCAAGGGGCCAAACTCAAAAAGGTCGTCATAGACCGCTTTAATACCATTCCGCCGCGCCAGACCATTGGGCTGGACCAACAGGCTGACGCCCAGCGCTATTATATTGACCCGTCGGGCATTGTGGTCATTCCGCGCGGTAAGAGCAAATTTTTATAAGCTCTTGTCTTGCAAAGGGCGGCCCGAAGACAGGCCGCCTTTTTTATATAATAGAAACAATGATTAAAAAACTGGTTTTACACGACCAAGACGAAATCCTGGTGGCTTTAGGACCGCAGGACCGCAAACTGCGCGCCTTGGAAAAGGAGTTTAAAATAGAGGCCGCCGTCCAATACAAAGAGGACGGCCAGGGGGCCGTGCTCAGTTTAAAGGGTACCCATTCGCGCTTGGACAAGGCCTTGGCCCGCTTAAAGAAAGCCTTAGAATGTGCCGAAAAAACTAAAACCGGGACGCCCGCGTTGGACCGTACGCCGTTTAAAGACAATATCATCTTCCGCCCGGAAAATGCCCGCCCTATAGAGGCCCGCACCGAAAATCAACGGAAATACATTGAAGCCGTTTTTGACCACGATTTGTTGGTTTGCGTCGGCCCGGCAGGCACGGGGAAAACTTTTTTGGCCTGCGCATGCGCATTGCGGGCGCTGGAATTGGGGCTGGTGGAGCGCATCGTCGTTACGCGCCCGATCGTGGAAGCCGGGGAAAAGTTAGGATTTTTGCCGGGGGACATTCACGAAAAAACAGACCCTTATCTGCGCCCCATTTACGATGCGTTTTACGCTATGTTGGGGGTAGAAAAATTCCGTGCTCTAAAATACGGCAATATTTTGGAAATCGCGCCGCTGGCGTATATGCGCGGGCGCACGCTGGAGAAGGCCTTTGTTATTTTGGATGAAGCGCAAAACACCTTGCCCGCCCAAATGAAGATGTTTCTTACGCGCATGGGGGTGGGTTCTAAAATGATTGTCAACGGCGATTTGACCCAAATTGACCTGCCGCAAAAAGGCCAAAGCGCGCTTTTGCAGCTGCCTAAAATTTTAAAGGGCGTCGGCGGGGTGGCCTTTGCCGGTTTCGGGCCCGAGGATGTGGTGCGTCATCCGTTAGTAAAAAACATTTTGCATGCGTATGAAAAATGGGACAAAAAAAGGGCCAAGGCGGAAAAATGAATTTTCATATTTTTTATCAAACAGACGTCCCCAAACACTTGCGCCGCACCGGGCTGTTTCAAACAGCGTGCGCGGTGGCACTTAAAAAATTTGCCAAAGAAAAAGCGGAAGTAAATATTATTTTTGTAGATAAGAAAGAAATTTTGCGCGTCAATAAAACCTATCTGAACCACCATTATGTAACCGATGTTATTTCGTTTAATCACCCGCGCCCGCCGTTTGATATGGGTATCCCGTGGGCTTTGGGAGACGTCTATGTGTGTTACCCGGTGGCGCGCGAAAATGCCGCCGCGTTCGGGCACACCTTTCTGCAAGAAATGATGATGTACGCCGTACACGGCTGCCTGCATTTAGCTGGCCTAGACGACCACACCCCGGCCGAACGCGCGGAAATGGACCGCCAGGCCGAAAAGATCCTCCGAAAAACTCTGCAAAAATAAACCGAAAAATCCCGGGCTTTTTGCGTCCGGGTCTTTTCTGACAAAAGAGGCGGCCCTTGCAGGACCGCCTCTTGTACCCTTTCTTCCCCTTTCGGGAAATTTATTTAAACGGCTGGTTGGAAACGTGTCCCATACTCAGCAAACGCTGGTGGTATTGCTCGTCCGTTTCCCAATCATATCTTCCGCCGAAAGCCGCCAACAACTTTTGTCCAAAGGTTTTCTTTTTGGCTTTTTGGGCTGCCGGTTTCGCCTTTTCTACAGCTTGCTTGCCAGCGGCTTCTTTTGCGGCCGGCTTTTCCGGGGTGGCTTTGGTGGCCACCGGGGTGTTTTCAGCTTGGGTAGCAGCCAACATTTGCTGATGGCGGTGCTTTTCGGCCGCTTTGCGCACGGCCTTGTCTAAGGCTTGGGTTTGGCGGGCTTCCTGTTTGCTCGCTTGCGCCTTTTTTTCAATCTGCTGGGCCAAGTATTCCCGGCCGAAGTAGTTGAAGTCCCGCGCGACCCCCTGGGCCTGAACGGCAGCTGCCGCGGCCACTACCGCGCAGACACTGATGATTACTTTTTTCATTTTTTCCTTTCCTCCGATTTATTTAAAATTAAAAACCCCGCACTTTCAAAAATGCGAGGTTTTTAAAATCAAAAACTTTAATTTAAAGCATTACCATGTTTCCTCGCAAACAAAACGGTGCTCTGCCCACATAATAAATAGGGCGGAGCTCATAATTAGGTTTTGTTTTTGAGAAATCATTTTCTGCATACATAAAGTTTACAATAAATTTGTTTTTCGTGTCAAGAAAATTTATACTATTTATAGATGACACCCCAACTCAAGGAACTTCTCAAGCACACTTCCCGCAGCCTTTATCTAAGCGCGCGCCTGCTGCCGCCGGACGTGCGGGAAACCTTTGCCGTGGCGTATTTGCTCTGCCGTTATGCAGACAGCATCGCCGATACGGCCCTGCTTCCCCCGACGAGGCGGCTGCACTGGGTGGAATGCTTTGCGCAAACGATTATCCACCCGCAAGCGTCGGAGCAAACCCGGCTGGTGCAAGAAATTTCAGGCGCATCGGAAAATAAATACGAGGAGCAGCTGCTTAAAAATTTGTCCTTGTGTCTGCAGGCGTTTGAAGAGTTACTTCCTTGGCAAAAACAAATCACATTGGATGTGGTGCACGCGGTGTGCGAGGGGATGAAGCTGGATTTGCAGATTTTCCCGCCGGAAACCGCAGGAGAAATAAAGGCTTTGCCGTCTGCGGACACACTGGAAAAATATTGCCGTTTGATGGGCGGTGCGCCGGGGGTATTTTGGAGCAAACTCATCTCATACACAGTCCCCGTCAAAATAAAAGAAAAAGATTTTTGGACGCAGGGCCAAGCCATCGGTGACGCCTTGCAAATCGTCAATATCCTGCGCGATTTGCCGCGCGATTTGCGCATCGGCCGCTGTTACTTTCCCGAAGAGGAACTCAAAGCAAACGGTTTGACTGTGCCGGATTTACTGCAGGCAAAAAACAGCCCGCGCTTTGAACCCATTAAAAAACATTGGACTCATTGGGGCCGCCAAAAATTACAGCAAGCCAAACCCTTTTATGCTGCCTTGCCCAAAGCACAAGGCAAACACCGCGCTGCCGTGGCGTGGCCGGCCTTGTGGGCGGCGGACACCTTAAATAAAATCGCGGCGGAACCGAATTTGTTGGATCCGGCCCGCCGCGTAAAAATTTCCCGCACGCGCATTTACGGCACCATGTGCCTGACGCCTTTTCTTCTGCTCTCTGACGGTTTGTTCAACACTTGGCTCCAAAGCAAGTTAGACAAATAATCTAGCGGACCAAGTAATATTTCATGTCGGACGAGGCATGCAATAAAATACCCCCCATACTCAGGCACGCCTTTTCCGCCGCTTTATTTCCTGCGTAAGCATAGCAAAGCGTTTGTGGGGCGGCCTTGGCCTGGTCCAGCCAAATCTGCCAAGCGCTGACATTGGAACCAGCCTGGCCATTGGCACAATAGACATCCCGCGGTGCAGACAATGTACAACCGACGTTTTTCTTGGGGCTCCAGAGCTCTTTATTATCCGTTATTCCAGTTCCAGGCAAGGTAATATCCAAATTGGTAAAGTCATTGGTATATTCCCCATTGGCCATAAAATAGCGTTCCTCGGCGTCTTTGATAGACCGGGTTAAAATTTGTAATTCCGCCAAGCGGGTTCGTGTTACCGCCGCCTGATATTGCGGCAGCGCCACCGCGGCAAGGATACCGATGATGAGGACAACGACCAAAAGTTCAATCAGCGTAAAGCCACGTAAACGGCCCCCATTTGCGTCATTCCCGAAGGTTGGTATCGGGAATCTCGTCGTTTTCTCATAAGGTTGAGATCCCCGAGCCCTGCGGGCCGCAACTTCGGGGATGACGGCATTAAATAGACGGCCTAAACGGCCCGTACAACGGTTTTTCATACTTGCTTTCCTTTTTTGCCAAATTTTGTCTATAATCAAAATTTAGCAAAAAAAAAAACATTAGGCAAGTGTTTTAAAAAGAGGAGCCCACTTCCACGACGAGAAAAAGGAAAAAAACAAAAAACCAATAAGGCTGAGATTCCCGATTACAACCCTCGGGAATGACGGCATAGA
>CAVDMZ010000060.1:0-8164 GCA_963610115.1 Duodenibacillus sp. | reverse complement strand
CGGAAAGGCAAAACGGCAAAAGACAAACGACAATAAGGATGAGATTCCCGATTACAACCCTCGGGAATGACGGCATGGATGGAACGGCACCGTGGGGATCCGCAGGCCCGCGGGGCCTTTTGCCTACTTTTCTACCCCGGGAAAAAGGATCTACTCCCTTTGCTATTTGAACTTGCGCAGGCGCAAGGCATTCCCCACCACACACACCGAGCTTATGCTCATGGCCGCGGCGGCCCACATGGGGTTTAACTGCCAGCCCAGCCACGGATAAAATACCCCCGCCGCCAAGGGAATACCGCACACATTGTAAAAGAAGGCCCAAAATAAATTTTCCTTGATATTGCGCAAAACCGCACGGGAAAGCCGCCACGCCGTTACCACCCCGTTCAAATCGTTTTTGACCAGCACGATATCGGCCGTTTCCAGTGCGGCATCCGTCCCCGCGCCCAAGGCCACTCCCACCTCGGCGCAGGCCAACGCCGGGGCATCGTTGACTCCGTCGCCCACCATCGCTACCTTAAGCCCGCGCGCCTGCAAGCGTCGCACCGCCGCCGCTTTATCCTGCGGCAATACCCCGGCGATCACCTCGTCTATGTGCAGCTGCCGGGCCACCGCCCGCGCCGTGCGCTCTTGGTCCCCGGTCAATAAAATAACTTTCATCCCCAGCCGCTGTAATTCCTTTACCGCCTCTTCTACCTCCGGCCGAAGCGGGTCGGCCAAACCCAACATTCCGGCTAATTTCCCGTCCAAGGCCACATACAACACCGTCTGGCCTTGGGTGGCCCACTGCTCTGCGCGGGCCTCTTCGGCCCAAGGGACCTCCACTTGTTTCTGGCGCATAAAGTTCAAATTTCCCACGGCGACCGTCTTCCCCTGCACCCGGGCCGAAATACCCGCCCCGGGGAAGGAAGCGAACTCCTCCGCAGTACAAAGCGGACGTCCCTGCGCCTGCGGCGCGCGCAACACCGCACGCGAGAGCGGATGTTCAGACAAATGTTCCGCCGCAGCCAATAAGGACCAAAACCCGTATTCGTTTTCTTTCTCTGCCAGCCACTGCTGCGCCACCTCGGGCCGTCCCCGGGTTACTGTCCCTGTTTTATCCAGTACCACGCAATCCACGGCTTGCGCGCTTTCCAACGCGGCGGCCGATTTAAACAAAATGCCCCGCTTGGCCCCTACCCCCGTCCCCACCATAATGGCCGTCGGCGTGGCCAAGCCCAACGCACACGGGCAGGAAATTACCAGCACCGCCACCGCCGCGCCCAAGGCTTGCGCCGCACTGCCGCCGCACAAACCCCAACCCAAAGCGGCCAACCCCGCCAGTCCCAGCACCACCGGCACAAAAATGCCGCTGACTTGATCGGCCAAACGCCCGATAGGGGCCTTGGAAGCGGCGGCCTGCTCCACCAAGGCAATCATCTGCCCCAATAAGGTTTGCTCCCCGCGCCGGGCAACTTGCATTTCAAAATATCCGGCCTGATTGAGCGTTCCCGCGTGTACGGTTTGCCCAACGGATTTCTCCACGGGCAGACTTTCCCCCGTCAAGGCCGCCTCGTCCAAGGTGCCGTGGCCGCGCAGCAATACGCCGTCGGCCGGAACGGACATTCCCGCCTTGACCGCCAGCACATCCCCCACGGCAATTTCCGCCGTCGGGATTTCCTTTTGTACGCCGTTTTCCACGCGTAAGGCCCGCTGCGGGGCCAGCTTGAGCAACTCTTCCACCGCGCCGGAAGTCTTGCGTTTGGCGCGGGCCTCCAGCCATTTGCCCAAAGTAACCAACGTTAAAATCATGGCGGCAGATTCAAAATACAGGGAATGTTCAGCCACATCCCTACCGCCCCAGGCCTGCCCCAAGGTCCACACGCCCGAAAGCACCGCCGCCCCGCTGCCCAAAGCAATCAAACTGTTCATATTCGGCGCGGCGCGCAACAACATTTTTAGCCCGTTGGCAAAGACTTCCCGGTTGATATACAAAACGGGAAGGGTCAAAACAAATTGCACCGCCGCAAACCCAGCCAAGTGCTCCACCAGTCTCGCAGGCACCCAGCCCGCCATCGCCCCCATAGACATATACAGGAGCGGAAGCAAAAATACCAAACTGCTCCAAAAACGCCGCCGCAAGTGCAGTTCCTCTTGCACCGCCGGAGCTTGTGCGGGCTCTTGCGGGGGCAGTTGTGCGTCAAACCCCGCTTGCTGTACGGCGGCCCGGACCGCCTCGGCAGAGGTTTGGTCCTCTTTGTATTGCACCTGCATGGATTTCTGCAATAAATTTACTTCCGCCCGTGTAACGCCGGGTACAGCGTTGACGGCGCGTTCCACCCGGGCCGCACACGCGGCGCAGTGCATTCCCAATACGATAAATTTTTGTTTCATAATATTCCCCCGGCTTTCATTATACAAAAACCGCCGCGCTCCCCCGCCTTAAAAACGGGTTATTTGCACCCGGGGCCCTTTGAAGTGCTTGCCGCGGATTTGCTACACTTTGAGGTATGAGCGTCATCATTATTTTGTTTATGCTCGGCTTGAACGCGTTGCTGGCGGCCTATGAAATGGCGCTGGCATCCGTTTCCCGCACTAAATTGTCCATTTTAGCCCAAGAGAAGAAACGCGGCGCCGAAAACGCCCTGTACATGAAGGACCATATGGAGGGCAGTTTGGCCACCATTCAAATCGGCATTACGCTGGTGGGTGCGGTGGCGGCCGCCGTGGGCGGCGCAGGGGCTGATGAGTGGTTTGCCCCGTGGCTGCAAAGGACCTTCCACCTGCACGTCCGGCTGGCCAATGCGCTGGCGGTCATGGTGGTGGTACTGCCGCTGAGTTTTGTAACGATTGTTTTTGCCGAATTAACGCCCAAAACCTTTGCCCTTAAAAACAAAGAGTGGGTGGCTCTGACTTTTTCCGCCTTTATGCGCTATCTGTACCGGCTGCTCTATCCCATTGTGCACATTATGGAAACGATTGTGGGGCTGCTCACGCAAAAAACCGTGCGCAAAAACGCAGACCCCAAAGAGGCGCAAAAAACCGCCATGGCTGACCTGCGCGCCGCGGTTTCCATCGCCTCTTCCTCCCGTCTGTTCGGCAAGACGGAGGAAAAAATCGTGCTCTCCAGCGCCATGTTTTGCGTGCGTAAGATTAAAGAAATCCAGGTCCCCTTGGAGCAGGTCTATACGCTCTGTGCCGACGACAGTATCGCCGACACTTTTGTCAAAGCCCATTTGGATATGCACACGCGTTTTCCGGTGTGCCAAAACCCGCAGGACCCGCAAAGCATTATCGGCTATTTAAATTTTAAGGATATTTTTGCCGCCACCAAGACGGTGGCCCCCGGCACAGTGCCCACAGCGCGCGCCATTCTGCGCCCCATTTTGCGCTTAGACGAGGAAACGATTATCTCCTCTGCGCTGGAAAAAATGATGAAGGCCCGCCAACACATTTGCTTGGTGACGGACGACGATCAAATTACCGGGATTTTGACGCTGGAGGATATTTTTGAAGAGCTGGTGGGCGAAATTGAGGATGAATACGATTTCTTTCAAGCGTATATCCGCCCGTTTGGCGACGCACTGGCCGTCAGCGCCACGGCCCCGATGAAAGAAGTATTTACCGCGCTGCGCGTCCCCGCCCCGGCCGGCTTGGCCGACGGCATAACCGCCGAAAATTGGACCGCGCAAAAGGCGGGGCACCCGTTGGGGCCCAGAGAAACCCTGACCGCAGACGGTTTGTGTCTGACCGCGCGTAAATTCCGCCGCCACAAGCTAATGGAACTGCTGGTCAACAAAATGTAATTACAGCACCCCGCGCTGTTGCAGCTGCGCGCGCAGCTGTTCGGCATTTTCAAACACAATGGCGTCAAACCCTAAGGCCTGCGCCGCGGCGCAGTTGGCTGCGTTATCGTCGGTAAAAATGCAGTTTTCCGCCCGCAAAGCAAAACGCTCCAGCAAGCGTTTATAAATTTCCGGGTCGGGCTTAATCAGTTTCTCTTCTCCAGACACCACAATGCCGTCCATTTGTTGCAATACCGGGTAGCGCTGCCACGCCAGCGGGAAACTCTCCGCCGACCAGTTGGTCAGCCCGTACAATTTATATCCCTTGGCTTTCAGCTCGTCCACTAGGGCATGCGTGCCCTTTATTTCGCCCCCCAGCATTTCATCCCAGCGGGCGTAATAATCGGCAATTTGCGCGGCATAGTCAGGATACTTCTCTTGCAGCTCGGCCACGGCTTGCGCAAACGGACGGCCCGCGTCCTGCCGGGCGTTCCATGCGCCGGTGCACACATGAGCCAAAAACCATTCCATTTCCTCGTCCGTGGAAAAAATCTTGCGGTATAAATAACGCGGATTCCAATCTACCAGCACTCCGCCAAAGTCAAACACGATGTCTTTCATAATTTCCCCCTGTCCTTTCTTGTATTTTAACTTTATCTGGCATAAATGACAACGGGTATGCCTCTTGGGACAGCAAAAACGCGGGAGAAACGTCTTTTCTCCCGCGTGTAAAATAAACAGCCTGTCGCTTTACAATACCAAAGTATCCTCCATATCCGGGCCGGTGGACACCAAGGCCAATTTCGGGTGCGGATAGACTTCTTTGCTTAAGGCCTTAAGATTTTCTAAGAAAGCCTTGGCCTCATCGGAAAAATCCTCATAGCTTTTGATATGGTCATTTCCCGCAAACATATCCATATGCGTAAGGGCAATTTTGGTGGCATTGTTAATCATGATCGCGCGCGAGGCGGAGCGTTTTTCAAACGCGCCCACGCGGCGCAAGCGTTTGCTGACACTGCCGATTTCGTGCCCTTTGGTATGGTAAACTTCCAAATCTTTTTCGTCCGTCATTTCTTTTTCCAACGGACCGGGGCCCACGCGGGTAATATAAGGTTTAAAGACCACATACACGTCGCGCACGCTCTTGGGGCCTAATCCCGCCTCCCCCAAAAAGGTAGAAGCCGTGGTATCGCGTGAGGTAACAAACGGATATTCCCCGTGCAGCAGCGAGAGTTTAATCCCCTGCGTGCCCTCCAGCAGAATATGCTGTCCCTTGTCCAGCGCGCCGTTGAGCAGCTCCGGCACGTCTTGGATAAAGTCCTTGAGCAAGGGCTCGTCCTTGGCAAATTTTACCTCGCGCCGCTCAATGCGGTCTTTGACGGCCTGCCCCAGCCCGGTACCCACACTGCCGATGTGCTTCATAAAGTGCCCCGCGCCTTGTTCGGCGGCGGTTTCCTCATCGCTAATCAGCACGGCATAGGGGTCAATAATCAGGCGGTCCTGCGTGCCGGTCAGGGCCACTTCCTTGAGCAGCCATTCCGTTTTGGTATAGGCCCCGGCACCCAAGACCAGCTTAGTGGCCGGGTTTAAAAACCCGGAGGGAATGTTTTTGAGCGTGTAGGACTTTCCGTCGGCCACCACGGTGTGTCCGGCATTGGGCCCGCCTACGCGCACGCAATAATCATAATCCCCTTTGTAAGACAAATAGGCTGAAATTTTCCCCTTTCCTTCGTCTCCGGCTTGACCGCCGCATACAATATCTATCATGCTTTTCCTCCTGCCTGCCGCGCAGACAGCCCGACGTACGCGCTCAAATCCAGCGCCAGCAGTTTTTTGGTTGTTTTTTCATCTAAATGCAAACTGTATATAAATTGTTGTAAATCCGCCGCCGACACCGCCCGCGCGCGGGTAAAAGCCTTGACCTTTTCATACGCATGGGGTACTCCGGCCGCGCGCAAAAGGGTCTGGTAGGCCTCGGCCAGCGCCTCCGGGTGAGAGAGCAGTTCGTGCCGGGCGGCCGCCGCGTCAAACTGCGTCTTTTGCAAACCCTTGAGCAAGGAAGTATAAGCCAGCAGCGCATGTCCCAAAGCCACCGGGATATTGCGCAGCACCGTGGAATCAGACAAATCCCGCTGCAAGCGCGAGAGGGGCAGTTTTTGGCTAAAAAAGCCCAACAGCGCATCCGCCAGCCCCAAATTTCCCTCGGCATTTTCAAAATCAATGGGGTTGACCTTTTGCGGCATGGTAGAGGAGCCCACCTCGCCCGCGGCGGCCTTTTGCCGGACCAGCCCGGCGGAAATATAGCGCCACATATCTTGGCTAAGCCCCCGCAAAATCACATGGATGCGCCGCAGAGTGTCAAACAATTCGGCATAACTGTCGCGGTTGTCCACTTGGGTGGAAAGCGGACTTAAAAAGAGTTTGTTTTTGCGCCCAGCGCCGAGCAAGCGCACCCAAGCCTGTGCGGCCTTGGGCCAATTCACCTCCGGGAAAGCGGCTTGGTGGGCATTGTAGGCCCCAATAGCTCCTCCGGCTTTACAAGAAATTTGTTGTTTTTTTAACTGCTCCAGCTGACGGGCCAGCCGCGTTTCAAAGACCTTTAGTTCCCGGCCAAAAGTGGTCGGCACGGCCGGCTGCCCATGGGTACGCGCCAGCAAGACCTGCCGGGCGTAACGGCGGGCCCGGGCGGCAAGTTCCCTACGCAATTTTTCCAAAGCGGGGAGCAAAACAAGGCCGACCGCATCGGAAAGCAGCTGCGCATAGGCGGCGCTGTTGATGTCCTCACTGGTCAGGGCAAAGTGCACCCAGTTGGCCCGCGCGGAAAAGCCCGCCTGCGCCAACCGGTCCGCCACAAAATATTCCACGGCTTTGACGTCGTGGCGGGTGGCGGGGCGTTTTTTATCTCCCACGGTTTCTATTTGGTGTAAAATTTGCAAATCTTTTTCACCCAACCGGGGCAACTGCTCCAGCAGGGTCTTTTCTTTTGCAGATAAGCGGGGAAAGCCCGGCAATTTCAAGGTGTTTAAGGTCAATAGCCACGCCGTTTCCGCGCGCACGCGGGCACGCGCAAACGCCGCCGCGCCGCATACCTCGCGCAACGGAGCCATAACCGCCTGGTACCGCCCGTCTAAAGGGCTCAATACATCGCTCTGCATAATTATATTTTAGCAAATTAGGTTCCGCCCGCCCAAAATACAGTATGAAACTCCCCGGGCTCACGCCCGGGGAGGATTATATTTTATAGGGAAACACTTTTTAAGACTTCGTTTCTTCTACCTTGGAAGTTTGTTGCTGATGGGAAGGATGCGCTTTCCAGGGCACGGCCTGGCTGATTCCAAGCTTGCAGAAAAGGGCAATCAGCACCACAACGATGCCTTGCAAAATTGCACCTTTGCAACGCAAAGATGCAACCAAAGCGACCAATATGAGGGATAAAACAATGGTATCCGCACCCCAGTACCCCAGCTGAATACGCGTAGAGGGCGAACCATGGGAAAACAGTCTGTAGATTGTGTAGGCCCCCCAAGCTACTCCGATAAACCACCAGAGCAGTCCCCACAAATGCCACCCCGTCTGACCGGATGAGAGCATTCTCAAAATAGGTCCGCCGCCAAAAAGAGCAAATCCAACATGCAGTAAAGCTAAACAAACAAAAGGGAAAAAGAACATGATAACAATCCCTATTCCCATGCCATCTCCCGGTTTGAATCCGCTAAAATAGAGAAGCAATAACATACAAGCTATAAACAGGCCCGCAAAAGGCAACAACGAAGTGACCACCGGGTGTTGAATGAGCCAGGGCACATTTGTTTGCAAAGAAAATAAATTCCACGTGTACAACCAAGCTAACAAAACATAAGGACCTAGCGGGAACTTAATGCTAAGGCCGCCGCTGGCAAAAGCAAAAGTAAGAATAAAGACCGCTTTTACAGCCCAATACATGCTTTCCGGTAACATAGGAAACTCCCTTTTTTTGATAAAATTTTTCCTACGAGAAATTTTATCAAAAAAAAAACATTAGGCAAACATTTTAAAAAAGAGGCCAACTTCTACGACGACAAAACAAAAATAAACGGCGAACAACAATAAGGCTGGGATTCCCGATTACGACACTCGGGAATGACGGCATGGGTAGGCTGGGCTTGCCACGCCCCCCTCGTCAATGACGGCATAAATAAAGGCTGTTGTGTCGTTTCGTTGTTCGCCGTTCACAAAATGCCGTCATCCCCGAAACTGCGGCGCGCAGCGCTCGGGGATCTCAACCGCTTTCGTTGTGGTGTCGTTGTGCCGTGCTGTCGTTTACACAGCAACCATCGGAGCGTTTATAAAAAATAAAATTTCATAAAAAAATCCGCCTTTTGTCTGAGCCACTGAGTAGCGGCGAGTGAAAGGCGGAAAAA
>CAVDMZ010000059.1:0-8498 GCA_963610115.1 Duodenibacillus sp. | reverse complement strand
GAGGGGCCGTTTTTTGGCCTCATGCCGACGGTGGATAAAGAGGGAAATGTGAAAAAAGGAAAAAACATTCTTTCTTGGATGTCTCCGGGCAGCGGCAGCCCGCTGGACAATTTGACGCAAGGAATGCTGTCCCCCATTTTCAACAACCAAATAGAGATTAACGTAACCGAAAGCGGCGACCCGCAAAAGACCGTCAACGCGGTCGGAAGCGGCCTGCAACGCTCTGGTATTTTAGACGCGGAGGACGCGCTGGCTACGGCACAGGCAAATTAATATGGCAAGCATCCAACAGAAAATCGACCAAATGGCCGGAAAGGGTTTCAGCGTAACAAACCTAGCTTTAAATGTAGGCGGGGCCTTGGCACTGGCAAACAATGGGAAAAATGTCTTTATAGCCACAAACGACAAAGACAACCCTCGCGAGCTGCTTGTGTCCTCTGCGCAAGACGGTTTAGCTTTTGCCGCCGAATATGTGGGTCTTAATAGCGTAATTATGTACGCTGAGGTAAAAGAGCCTAGCCGCATTATGGAGCACCCGCTGGAAAACGGCTCCGTAATAGCCGACAACCAAGTACAAATGCCCGTTGAAATACGACTACAAATTGTTATGCCGTACTACCGCGCGGACGATATTGTGAAAGAACTGCGTAAACTTAAACAAACGGGGCAACTTGTCAGCGTGCATACGCAGGGCGGCGTTTATACGGATATGGTATTTGTAGATATACCGCACAGGGAGGCGGCAGAGAATGTTAGCCGCCTTTCTTTTGACTGCACATTGCGACAAGCCTTGCTAGTAACGGGGCAAAGTAGCGAGCTGACGGAAAAGGATGTTGTTAAGGTTTCCAACTCCTCTACCGTAAAAGGTGGTCTAAAGCAGGGGAAGGCCCGCTCTTTGCTTATGGGTGGCGTGCAGAGTATAGCCAACTTGTACGTTAAATCTTTTGGATGATTTTTATGCAAGAAATACCATTAGAAAAACAACCTAATCAAAAATTTACAATAACATTAAATGGCGCGCAATATGTTATTGCGCTACGAACGCTTGGAAACGGGGCCACTCTGGCGGATATACAGATGAACAATGAGGCCCTGATTAGCGGGCTGTTATGCCGCGCAAACGAAGTTTTAATCCCTTATCAGTACAAGGCGCGCAACGGCAATTTTATATTTACTACCGCGGGGGAGGAGTACCCCTACTATAAAAATTTTGGGGACACGTGCAAGCTTTATTTCTTAACCCCGCAGGAGCTGACAAATGCAGCCGACGCTAATGCCTAAAAGATACGCCCGCATAGAGGTAGAAGTGGGGAAAAAAAAGGACGAAAAAAGCAAAACAATTACGTACGATTTGCAGAGTTTTGAAGGGCTCAATGTCCGTTTCAACATTACCAAGCGACGCGGCAGCACTATGAACAGGGCAGAAATTGCCATTTGCAATTTAAAAACCAGCACTGTAGAATATTTAACAACTATTAACGCGCTGGGTAAAGACCAAGAAGAGAGAAAAGTCATTCGCTTGTTTGCAGGATATGAAGACAACGCCGGACAGATTTTTGAGGGGGACATTATACGGGCCTTGCCTTCTGCGCCGCCGGATGTGTGGATAACCGCGAAATGTTTAAGCGGCTACCATAACAATATGCAGCTTGTTACGCTGGATTTGAAAAGCGGCGTAAGCCCAAAACAGATATGCAACTTGGTAGCAAAACAACTAGGGCTAGGGTTGAGTTGGAAATGCACCTCTAAAAAGCAACTGGACCAATTCAAATATCAAGGCCCCATGACAAAGGCAATAGAGGAGATAAATCAAATTGGCGGTCTTGTAGCGTATCAGGATGACGATTTTTTAGTGGTAGAGGACGAAAATATGACCGCGCCTACTGAGGGAGAGTTGATAAAGACCTATTCGTTAGAAAGCGGGCTCATAGGCCTGCCGGAGCCGGACGTATTCGGAGTTAAGTTTAGGGTGCTTTTAGACCCTACATTAAAATGCGGACAGGCTGTCCGGCTGGAAAGCAAACAAATACCTGCCGCAAACGGAGTTTATTATATTTACTCATTAACGCACCGCGGGGAACTGCGGGCGGAACCTTTTTACACGGAGCTGTGTTGTAAAAACTATGACGCAAAAAACTAACCCCTCTTATCCTGCTTTCAACCCTGCCGACATGGAAGGGATGGACGGGCTGATGACGTTATTTAAGCGCTCTTTAATGATGTCGCTCCGGGTGGCATTGCCGGCAGTGGTCAAAAACTTTGACACGGAGACAAACCGAGCGGATTTAACCCCCGCCATTACCTCGGCGTCTAACAATGGGGAAACTGTCATCTTGCCGGAGCTTTCCGACGTGCCAGTGTGCACCCCCGGGGGCGGCGGATTTGGAGCCTCTTTCCCTCTTGTGGCGGGGGATACGGGATGGGTTATCTTTTGCGACAGGGACATAAGCCTGTTTAAGAACAGCGGGGAGGTTTCCCCTGCAAATACGAACCGATTGCACAATTTAGCGGACGCCGTATTTTACCCGGATGTTATGGGCAAAATAAAACTTTCGGACCCGGGATGCGCCGTATGGCAAACGCTAAACGGGAGCGTAAAAGTTGTTTTGTCTGATAGCGCGGTTTCTATTACGGGTGATACAAACATAACGGGGGATGTGGCAGTTACGGGGGATGTGTCTGTTACCGGGGCCATTTCCGCTGCTGGCACGGTAACTTCCGGCGTGGACGTAGTCGCAGGTGGAATTTCTCTCAAATCTCACGTGCATGGCGGCGTAACAGGCGGTCAAGGTACAACGGGGACCCCGCAATAGAGGATTTATGAAAACTTTATCTATTAATGAAAAAAATGATATATTCTTAGACGCATCCGGCTCCCTTGCCTTTTCACAAGGCAAACAGGCGCGGGCAGATATTGCCACAAACAAAACGCGCACCATATACGGAGAAGTGCCGCTCTCGGCGCAGGCGGGTATACCTTTTTTTGATGTGGTCTTTAATAAATTTGACCCGAAACTTTTTGAACAATTTTTGCGGCAAACCTTGCTGGAAGTGCCCGGGGCGCAAAAAGTAACACAATACGAATACCAAATAGAAAACGGTGTACTTACATATAGCGCAGTTTTAACTACAGAAGACGGGGAGGTAACAGTAAATGGCTGATTTGAACGACTATATAACGAAAGAAGGGGTTTTAGTGCCGGACACGGCGGAATTAAAAAGCGACGTAGAGCAAGAGTTTACTAACGCTTTAGGCGAAGGGCTGGACTTGTCGGCAGAAACGCCGCAAGGCAGGCAAATAGAGGCGGAAACATTATCCCGTAAAGCAGTGTTAGACAACAACGCCCTAATAGCAAATGCTTTAAACCCTAATACCTCTTTCGGCGTATTTTTAGACGCGCTGTCTGCCTTAACGGGCACGACACGCAAACAAGCAACGCATACACTGGCCCTTTGTACCTTAACGGGCCTCCCCGACACGACAATCCCGGCAGGGTCTTTAGCACGCACGCAAGCAGGGGCAACCTTTTCTTTAACTAGCGACGCTGTCATCAGCTCGGACGGGACGGTGCAGGCCTATTTTCAAGCGCAAGAGAGCGGACCAGTACCCTGCGAAGTGGACACGCTTAAGCAAATTATAAGCCCCGTTTTGGGGTGGGAAACAGTCAACAACCCCACCGCGGCAATTTTGGGAACAGATACAGAGGGCGACACGGCGCTGCGCCGCCGCCGCCAAGAGCAGCTATATAGGGGGGAAGCTCTTTTAGATAGTATTATTTCCGCTGTTAAACAAGTGGACGGCGTTTTGAGCGTTTACGGATATGAAAATTATACCTCTGCCATTCAAACCGTTGACGGAATTAGTATTCAGCCGCACTCCATTTATGTTGTAGTGGACGGCGGAACGGATAACGATATTGCGCAGGCCATTTTTAAACATAAAAGCCTAGGGTGCGGTTACACGGGAGATGAAGAGGTAACTGTTATCGGAGCTTTTGATACGCCGTATAAAGTGGCTTTTAGCCGCCCCGATTATCAGTCTATACAAATTAGCGTAACCGTTGCGTCGCCCAGCTCTAGCGTAGAGGAAAACATTGAACAGAGTATAAAAGACGCTTTGTCTGCTTGGGCTAACGGAGAAATTGAGGGTATAAGCGGTCTAAATTTAGGAGTTGATGTGAGCCCATTTGAAGCCGGGGCGGCGGTGTCGCAGCTCTTGCCGGACTTATTTGTGAAAAATGTCCAAGTCGGCCTAGTTTCTGGCACCTTGGGCACGGAGGTTTTGGAAATGAAAGTAAATCAAAAAGCCACCCTATCACAAGAGAATATTACGGTAACGGTACAATAATATGGAAATTTTGCAAATAGACCCACAAATTGATTTAAAGCAATGCCTCTTATGGCAATATAACAATGCGCCCGCTTTACGCGCCTTGCTCTTGCAAAAAGAGGATTGGTACAAGGCGCACCAGCAGGAATTTTGGGAGTATTGGTACAATAATGTCTTCAATTTGGAAACAGCCGACAATTTTGGCTTACAAGTATGGGGGGAAATTTTAGACTTTCCCCGGCAGGTCCGCAGCGTGGACGGACAGCTGCATGTGCTAACCAAAGAGCAATACCGTGCGGTGCTGAAAGGGCAAATGCTTAAGTTTAACATGGGAGCGAGCGCCCCGGACATAAACAAATGGCTAAAAGTAGTTTTTGGCTCCAGAGGCAAGGTATATTGTTTGGACAATTTAAATATGTCGGCGGTACCGTTTGTATTTGAACAAGCCCCCTCAGATGAAATATTGTGGCTATTAGCAAACGTAGATTTTTTACCGCGCCCTGCTGGTGTTGGATATGAAGTGAGAATTGTCGGAGCAGATATTTTCGGGTTTAACGGAAACGGAATGCAAACTTTTAATAACGGGACTTTTTACAAGGATTATAATGAAAATTTAGATATCCTTAAAGATAAAAATCAATTAACTATTTCCGCCCCACAAGGCGCCGAAGTTACAATAAATGGTATTGCAGGCTCCTATCAATCTATGACAAAAGGGACAGAGTATATCTATACCGTTTCACGGGAGGGTTTTATTTCCTTAGAGGGCAGCGGGACATTAACAGATGACACAAACATTAATATAGCCGAGATTGTTATTTCCCCTACGGCGCAGGACGCGACAATAACATTGAACGGACAAGTGGACAAAAAGGGAGCCTATTTTATTTCCAGGCAAATCTTTTCCTATTCTTTTTCTGTGTCGGCGGTTGGATATATAACCCAACAAGGGGAAGGTAGTATTAACACAAGCAAAGATGTTATTGTAAATATGCCGGAAGCGGTTTATGATTTGACGATACCCAATATTGCAGGGCCAAAGAATGGGGACATTCAAATCATAAACGCCCCCTACGAAGGCAACTATACTATCACATTGAATGCGGAAGGCGGAAAGACCCCTGCGAACAGTACCCTTGGATGGCTTTATCCAAAATATGACGACTCAGGGCCTGACTCTTATGGCAGCGGAGTGGCCAACGGCGGGATTAGTGTCATTAAAGCCTATTTAAAAGCGGGAACTGCTATGCGGTTTGTGCAAATAGGGGGCGACTTTTATGTCAACTCACACGGAGGGGCAGGCATTGCCTTATATATCGGGGAAGAATTGGTCGCCGTATCTGGGGGAGGCGCATGTGGGTTCGGGGTTGGAGGAGGTGGAGGATATGTCGGCGGATATCAATATGCCGAATTTATCCAGAAACAGGCCCGAAATGGAAGTAGTATAGATTTTGAAATACCCGACGACAAAAACGCAAATAAGCAGTACAACATAGGGGCCGCGGGTGGATTTAGAAGTTATTCTGCCCACTCTTGGAGTTTTCAAGTGTATGGCGGGAGCAGTTACGCAAATCCGAAGTATGAAATCACACAAACGCCGGGGGGAAGTACGACGACAGGCAACGCAACCCTTGGCAATTTCGGAGAAGGGTCAATTCTTATCAATTATACAGGGAGGAATTAAAAATGCAAACACAACAAACACCGCAGGTTTTGGCACAGCCTTTTGCGGCGAAAGGGGACAAAAACACCATTCCTAACGCCGCCACAGGGACAAATGAAGCGTCTTTAGAAGAGGGTTTCCCGCGTATTACTGAAACGCCTATAAATAATGGCGGCGTCCCGCCGGAGCGAAAAGATTTTAACGGCGCCATGAATTTGAACAGCCAATTCTATTTTGCCTTTCAAAATGGTTGGTGGCCGACTTTTTCCAAACAAGTAAGTGATGCCATTGGTGGCTATCCTAAGGATGCGGTGCTTTGGCTTTTTGATAGCACAAAAAGCCGTGCCCGTATTTTGCAGTCTTTAATTCCTAATAACACCTACAACTTTAATACGGACGCCAGTTATATCGGTAAGTATTGGAAGGAACTGGCCCAAGACGGACGCGGCCTTTCTATAGGGCAGGTGGTACTCAGCCAGTCTAATTTGGCAACGGATAATCCCGGATGTTTGCCGCTTTGGACGGGCGAATACTACGTCAATGCCTCTACGCTGTACCCCGATTTTTACGCGTGGGTCAAAAGCCACCCCGAACTGTGCAAAACCAAGGCCGAATATGACTCTGCCATTGCTGCTTACGGCGAGTGCCCCTATTATGTGGTTGACGAAGTGGAGGGGTCCCTGCGTCTGCCGAAGCTGGTCAACTATATTAAATCGGCGACCGCCGCAGAGGGCATTACTCAAAGCAAGGCGGGATTGCCGAACATCACCGGGACAGCAAAAATTGGTGGCTACGGCAGCTACCCTATCGCCATACCCGAGACCACTGGCGCACTTGGTACTTATGAGAATGGCTCAATAATGACTCGCGGAGAAAGCGGACAGACGAATGACTGGGGTTTATCTGTTGACGCTTCAAAATCCAGCTCAATTTACGGCGCTTCCGATACCGTCACTCCCGCTCACACGACACTCTATCCGTGGGTGTACGCTTTCAATGCCGCAGTGCCCGCCAGTACAGCCCAAGCAGCAGAATTTGCGGGTGCTTTATCTGGTAAGGCCAATGCGGACTTGTCCAACTGTCCGGCCAATTATGATTATGTGGTGGAAAGTTACAAAGACGACCAGGGCAACTGGTATCGCAAGTATAAAAGCGGTTGGGTGGAGCAGGGCGGCATTGCGACTTCAGCAGGAGAAGTTACATTCTTAAAACCTTTTGCAAACACGAACTATTCGGTCCAAGCCACCTGTTTATATACCAATTATACAAATTGGGGCTTTGGCATTAACAAAACGAGTGCATCTTCTTTCCATTTAAATATGAACATTGGCTCGCAAGGTGCCATGTGGGAAGCCAAGGGAATGGAAGGAGTATCTGATACGGAAGATACTTCAGACAGAGGCGGTGGCAGAACTTAATTTGCAAGATACCGCAAGATAAAGGACAAGGAGCATAATAATTATGAGTGAATACTATATTGGACAAACATTTGACGGTATTTACCCGCCGGACGCGGCGGTATGGTGCAACCTCAACGGGGCACATATTGAAATGGTGGAGGATAAATACACCATTGTGGAAAACGCCCCTGCGCCTGAGCCTACGACGGCGGAAAAGCTGCAAGCCTTGGAAGCCAAAACCGGGCTGACCCGCCCGCTGCGTGAGCTGGTGCTGGCCGAGAACAGCGGCGCAAGCGACTATGTAAAAGCCAAGGCGCAAGAAATTGAGGCTTTGGCCGAGGAGTTAAGAGCCCCGGAAGAGGAAGCCTAAAATGACGACCTCAACGGTCATTTCTCTTGCGGCCCTGTTTATCAGCGTGGGCGTCAATGTGCTGTCTATCGGGCGGTTTGTGGGCAAAATAGAGAGCTTGGAAAAGCTCATTGACTTTCGCCTCACGCGCCTAGAAAACAAGCAGGACAAATATAATCATTTGCAGGAGAGAATGGCAGCGGTTGAAAACTCCGACAAAGTGGCCCATCACCGCATAGACACCTTAGTCAAGGAGCTTAAAAATGGATAAGGACAAAGCTGCGGCCTATATTCGCCGCTATGAGGGCTTTTGCCACTTGCCCTATAAATGTCCCACTGGACATTTGACTGTTGGATATGGGCATAACTTGGAGCAGGGTATCAGTATTGCCGCCGCCGAGTTTATCCTGAAAGAGGACTTAGCGCGCGCGGAGCGGGCCGTTAAGGACGCGTTCCCGTGGTGGTGGAAATTGGACGCCGCCCGGCAATTTGTGTTGCTGGATATGGCCTTCAATATGGGCCTTGCTGGCTTAAAGGGCTTTAAAAAAATGCTGGCCGCCGTAGAAAGGGGCGACTATCAGACTGCCGCCAAAGAAATGCTAAACAGCAAATGGGCCGGGCAAGTAGGCCGCCGGGCCGTAGAGAATGCCCGCCGGATGAGGACAGGCCAATGGCTTTAATACCGGCGAGTAGCCGGAGTTAAAAAGGAGTGGTAAAATGGAAACGGTAAAAGAAATTATTGTTTGGCTAAAAGCG
>CAVDMZ010000058.1:6625-8554 GCA_963610115.1 Duodenibacillus sp. | reverse complement strand
ATATTATACTTGATTTTTAAGAATTTTCAATTAAAAAATTTACGGAACCTGCACGGCCGCTCCGGTTTTGAGCAATTCTTCTATCGGTTCCAGCACAAAGGCCTGATAAGCCGGGCTTTCCTGCACGGGAATACGCCGCTGGGCAAACGCCGCCCGCCCCGACAGGCGCGCCGCCGGGCGCAAGGCCGTTTCCACCCCGCTCATCGGCAAACGGTAATTCATGACCACGCGCTCGGTCCCACTAAACAAGCCCCCTTCCACAGGCAGGAACACCTCAGTATGAATGTGCAAGTGAAATTTATTGGCCACCTCATGTTCCCCCACGCGCAGCCATACTTTGCCGTCAGGGCGGCGCAGGAGCAGAGTCCCGTTGGGCTGAAATTCCAGCAAGGCCGGGTTTTTAAACGAAGTGCCCAGCAGCTCTTGGTACAGGCGCGTTACATCCCTGCTGCGCAGGGATTTGCCCTTGGGCAACATCAGCACCGCCGTGCCCTTGGTCTGCAGGGTAAAGGGAATGCGGGCCTCGTTGACGCGGGCGGCCATTTTCGGCAAATCATTTAAAGTGCCCGGGTAAATGACCTCCTCCAGCGAAAGCACCATCTTTTTAGGGTCAAAGGTGGTGGGGGTTAAATGCTCCAAATCGTCCAAATAATACAAGCGCAGGCCGATATTGCTGTTTCTGCGGTGGACCAACCGCTCATAGGCAGAGCGGATTTGCTGGTGGCGCGAGAGCAAGTCATTGGCACGGGTAAGGACCGCTTGTTTGAGCGGGGCCCCGTCGGGCAGGGTTTCCACCCGGTTGAGCACCCGGCGCAAATCTTTAAAGGCATCGGGCGTAAGGTGGTATTGCTGCTGGAAATATTTAACAATGGTCTGCGGCTCCCGGGCCGCTAACTTAGAAATGTTAGCCACCAAGGGCGTATGGGTTTGCTGCTCGGCCAAGGCCCGCGCGGCCTTTTTGGCGGCTTTTCGGGCAGCTTTGCTCTTTTTGGGCAACTTGCCTACCGCAGGGGAAATGGGCTGGACCGATTTGGCCAAAGATTTTTCTACCGTCTGCAGCAGTTCCTCTCCGCCTTGGCTGCGCAGCTGCCGGGCCAGCTCCGGGGTCATCACCTGGCCGCGTTTCTCTACAAGAACAGGCTCCGCGGCCTTTGGAAGCGACGTACTTTTCATTCCAGCCGCAGCAGACGGCCGCGCCTTAGCCGCGGGAGGGGTTACGTCCAACAACGCCGCCCCCTGCGAAACCATCAGCTGTTTCCACCCCGCCGCACCGTATTTTTGCAAGCGGCCCAAACGCAAGACCCGGCTGTAACTCTTGCCGAAAGAAATTCCTTGGCGCGCGGCCTGCAACCGGGCCAATTTTAAGGCGCGCCCCGCACGGCCCAGCCCCTGAACCCCGGCCACGGAGGCCTTAACGGCCCCCACTCCCAAAGCCACCGTCCCCGCCACGGCCAGCACCGTATCCGCCGTCCCCGCCGCCTTAAAGGCTTGGTCCCAATTTTGCGCCCGGGTCAGCTCCGCCTGCGTGGGCGCGGTGCGCTGTTGCATTCCCTTTATAGTTCCCCGGCTTCCGCTGCGCGCATAGGTGTCGGCCAGCAAATTATTCACAGACAGACGGGTATAAGGATCTAAATCAGATTTGCCCGCAAAATACATCACCGCGGCGGCATAGCCGGTTAAAGTAAAGTGCAGACGGTTCATTTCCTCCGTAACAGCGGCCCACTCGCTGCGGTTATCCTCCTCCCGTACGCTACGCCCCGTTGAATTCAAAGCCCAGCCGCCTTGGCGCGGCGAGGTCTTCAGGCGGTAACCCCCCGCCAGCGCCCCCGCCATAAACGGCGCAAAGCGCACCTGCAAACCGCCCTTTTTGCCAGGCACCACGGCCAAATCCGCCACCCGGTGTAAAAGCTGTTGCGCCCGGGCCGCCCC
>CAVDMZ010000058.1:0-6615 GCA_963610115.1 Duodenibacillus sp. | reverse complement strand
GCCGCCCCGGTCCCTTGGCCGGAGGCTTCTTCTCCTAAGAAAAATCCCAAATCCGTCCACGCATTGCCCAGGGCTTTTCCTTCTCCCTTATAAAAGCTGTCTTCCTGCCCAATGGCCCAATCGCCATTTTCCGCGACGTTTTTAGCAACCTTTACATAGTCTTGCAGCAGTAAAAAAGAAAAATCTTTCCCCAACAGCCCAATGTCCGGCAAACGCCGCACCTCTTGACGCAACCGGGCCGCCAAAAAGCCGTCGTCCTGAAGCAAATACAGCCCGCTGCCCACGGTCAAAATAACAGAGGCCGCCTGCCGCCCGCGGTAGCCTTGCGTAAATAAGGTTTCTAAGGCCGCCACGTCAGGGCTGTTCGCTCCGCTTTGCCCCAACACCACCAAAGCCCCCGCCGCTTGCAAAGCGCGTTGGCAGGCTTGGTTCTTGGTCTGCGTTTGGCCCTTTAAGCCCTCCCAAAAACCGGGCGCGGCGCACGCGGGGCCGTCTTGGTGGATGCGTTCGCGCAGAGTTTGCGCGGCCCATTTTTTTACTTGCGGGTCTATGGCTTGCACTTGGGCAAAAATGCTCAAGCCTTCTACAATTAAATCCTCCACATAGATCTTGCCGCGCAAGGCATACACTTGACGGCCTAAATCGGTCAGATACTCCAACACGGCTTGCGTATCTTGGGAAGCGGAGGTCTTGCGTTCCCGCTCAAAGGTGGCCCGCAGTTGCGCCGGAGCCAAAAGCTGTTCGTAGCGGCGGCGGAGTTGTTGTTTTTCCTGCTCGGTGCGGGCTTTTTGCAAAAGGGCTTGCAAGCCGTTCTGCAAACCCGCCGTATAACTTTTTTGAAAATCTTCCCACTCTTGAGCTTCGTCCGGCGTTTGCTGCAGGACCTCTACCGCTTGGCGAATTTGTTGGGCCAACGGCTCACGCAAGGAAATTTGCTTGGCGTTGGCTTGCTCTATATGGGAAGGATAGAAGGAATGTACACGGGTTACGTCGCGCACGGCGGCATCGGCTGCGGCCGGACGGGACAAGCGGGAATTTAACGCCTGGGCGGGCAAGGGCGCGGCAGAAGTAAAAACCAACAGGCCAGAAAGCAACGCTGACAATAGTTTCTTCATAACATCCCCTTTGCTTATATTTTGCCTGTTTCCCCTTGCCAATAAAAGGGCCAAAGGACCTAATCCCGGGGACATTTTGGACCTAAAAAAGGCCCCCTGACCAAAGAAAACCCCGCTCCGGGGAGCGGGGTTTTCAAATGAGTTTTTAGCACTCAAATTTATTTATTCTCCGTCATAGGAGAGGCTTCCTTCTTCCATGTCGTGGCGATAAAGCCCATGGCCAGCACGCACGCGATAATGCAAGAATAGTACACGCCCTTCCAGCCGAAGGACTCGCTGATGTAAGCGGCCCCCGCGCTGGAAAGCATGGCCCCAAAGTAACCGAACATCCCGGTAAAACCGCACGCGGCAGACACCGATTCCTGCACGGTTACGCGGGAAGCCTGTACCCCGCCGGCCAAGTTTTGCGGACCGTCCACAAAGAACCCGATGAAGGAAGCCAACAGCGACGTCCAAAAGAAATGATCCGTACCGGCCACTTCATAAAATCCCCAGCAGCTGGCGGCCAAAATAATCAAATAAATGATATTCATTTGGCTGCAGCGGCCTTGGAAGAACTTATCGGCCAAGTAGCCCGCGACGATGCCGCCGGGCATACCCAAAAAGGGCATCCACTTCATGGCAGACACGGCTGCCTCTTGGGTAAAACCGCGCTCCTGCGTGAGGAACATGGTGCCCCAATCCAAGGTGGCAAAACGCACATAGTAAACGAAAACATACGAAATGGCCAACGCCCACAGGAACGGGTTTTTAAGCACGTGTTTCTTTAAAATTTCCCAGTGGGACAGATCGCTTTTTTCTTTTACCGGCATGACGTCGTTTTTGTACACTTCAATCGGCGGCAGGCCCACGGTGGTGGGTTTGTCGGTCAAGAAGAACATCAAGAAAACACTATAGCAGATACCCATAATGGCCGGGATAATGAAAGCCATCTTCCACATATCCAGCTTGAGCAGGTAGGCAATCAGCACGCCCACAAAGAACGCGCCGAAGGTATGGGAGGAAGACCACAGAGTCCATTTGGTGGCTCTTTCAGACGGGGAGAACCAGTACACCAAGCCTTTGGCTACCGGAGGAAAGCCCATAGACTGGGCAACGCCGTTTAAGCCCCACAAAATGGCGGCCAAGGCCACCAGCGGCAGGGTAATGCCCATATTGCCCAACAAGTGCTGAAATTGCGGCAGGAACGGGAAAGCCAAGTTCAGCAAGGAGGAAGCAAACAAGCCCAAGGCCATTACGCCGCGGATATTGCAGCGGTCGGCCATGACGCCACTTAAAAACTTGCCTATGCCATAGGTAAGGTAAATCGTGGTCCCAATATACCCCAGCTGAACTACGTCTAAACCAAAATTTTCGCTGATAGCCGGCTTGACATAGTCTAAGTTCTTACGGGTAAAGTAGAACAGGGCATAACCGAAGTACATGCCGAAGAACATCTTAATACGCCAGTTGCGATACAAACGCTTAATCTGCGCCTCATCGGACAAGGGTTGTCCGTCCGGCAGCGGCTTAAGCCAACCTACCAATTTTGCTAGCATAGCATCTCCTTGTATGATAAAAAACAAATCCGTCTGTTTTCCTGCGCCGGAAATTTCGGCAGAGAAAAAGAAACGCATTTGTCTAACAACGCTTCAAGCGGCAAGACCGCTTACTCTTTCATTATAACAAAATTTTTGAGTAAAGAATTTTTTTCTTTTGCAAAAGTTTTCCCGTCGGAAATTTTTGCCAAAATTGTATAAGGAAAATAACAAAAGGCTTGCGCGTACAAACCGCAGGGTGCAACACATTACGTATTGCACCCCGTGTAAAAATCCCCGCCGCTTAAAAAAGCGTGCAGGCCCATTCCGCCGCCCATGCCGTGTTAGCGGTGCAGGTTGATGTAGGCCGCCGCACTAATCCCGGCCTTGGCCCCGCTCCCCGCCGCCACGACAGCCTGTCTAAACTGTTCCTCACAGCAATCTCCGGCGGCAAAAATGCCCTCTATATTGGTGCGTTGCTGTGCGTCCACCTTTACTAACCCCGACGGCAGCAGCTCCACCGCACTGCCCTTAAGCCACGCCGTTTGCGGCACCGCCCCCACCGCCACAAACACGCCGCTGCATGCCACGGTTTGCGTTTGGTTGGTCTGCACATTGCGCACCACCACGCCGCGGACGCTCTCTTGGCCCAGCACCTCTTCCACCACGCAGTTAAGCAGCATAGACAAATTGGGCGTCTGCTTGGCTTTTTGCACCGTCACGGCGTCAGCGCGGAACCCCTCGCGGCGGTGAATCAGCGTTACCTTTGGGCAAAATTGCGTCAAAAACAGCGCGTCCTCAAAGGCGGTATTTCCCCCGCCCACCACGACCACTTCTTTGCCTTTAAAGAAAAATCCGTCGCACGTGGCGCAGGCCGACACGCCACGGCCCTTGAGCGCCTCCTCCCCCTTGACCCCCAGCCAGCGCGCACTGGCCCCGGCGGCAATCAACACGGCCTTGGCCTGATAGATTTCGCCCCCCGCGGCCGTCAGCGTAAAGGGCGGTTTGTCATTATCTAAGCGGGTAATCACATCCATGGTAATTTGCACGCCCAAGCGTTTGCACTGCTTGTGCATGGTGTCCATCAGTTCAAAGCCCGACACCGGGTTGACAAAGCCCGCATAGTTTTCAATCTCATTGGTTTGCAGCAGCTGCCCGCCGGGCATCGCGCCGCCGGCGATGACGGTTTTCACTCCGGCGCGCGCGGCATATACCGCCGCACTGCATCCGGCCGGGCCGGCGCCAATAATCAGCAAATCGGTTTCTTTCATTTTTCAAACTCCTTGAACATTCGGGTTACCAACTCCACAGGAAAGCCCACCACATTGGTGCGGCTGCCCTGTATTTTTTCTATAAATTGATCGTCCTTATCCTGCACGGCGTAGGCCCCTGCCTTGTCTAAATGTTTTCCGGCCATTTCCTGCAGTTGCGCCAGCGGCAGGCGGCGGGCCTTGCAGCGGGTTTTTCCCACGGCATGCACCAATTTCTTAGAGGCTCCGTGAATCATGGTAACCCCCGTATATACGCTCTGCCATGCGCCGTTTAATTTTTTGAGGATGCGCAAAGCATCCTGCTTGTCTTTGGGCTTGCCGATGACCTCCCCTTGGCAAAACACCAAGGTATCGGCCCCAATCACCAAGGCCTGCGGATATTTTTGCGCCACTTCCCATGCCTTTTTGGCCGACAAGTCCGCCACCTTTAAATGAGGCCGGCGGTAGCGCGTATCTTCCGCCGCTTGCGCCGGGCACACTTCAAAGGGTTTTCCCATTTCTTTAAGCAGGGCTATACGGCGGGGCGAGCGGGAAGCCAAAATGATTTTCATTTTATTTGCGCACAAATTTAGAAATAATCAAGTAGCCAAACACCAGCCCCAACGCGCCGCAAATAGTAATATTGAGCGAGAGCGGATGAATGCCGATGTGGTAAATATGATTGAGCGCATTGGCCATTTGCGCCGGAAGCAGCGCCGCCAGCCATTCCAGCCCCAGGGCAATCACGCCGCCCAGCACCAAGGTCAACACGACAAAAATAAGTCCTCTCATAAACTTCTCCTTTCTTTTTATAGTATTAAAAAACGGTGGCTCAATGCAAAGTCACGGTGTCTTTTTTCACGGGCACCGGCACATTAAATTTGCCGTCCTCTTCGTCGCTTAGCTGCTTGCGCAAGGCAAAAAATCCCCACCCGGCCAGCAGCGCCACCACCCCCTCCACCAGCCACGGCCCGGGCAAATAATACGGGGCCACATATTGCCCCAGCCACCCGGCGCCAAAAAACCCGGCCGAAGAGCCCAAATTGTAAAACACCATAATCATCCCCAAGTAGCGCCCGCGCGTCTGCGACGAGGCGATATTAGAGGCCAAGGTCTGCTCCCCGGGGTTGACCAACAGCTCCCCCACAGAAGACAAAAACACCCCGGTTCCAATCAGTGCAAACGAGGTAAAAAATCCCACTGAGCCAAAACCCACCGCATACAACGCACAGCCGATAAGCAGTGCCGTCGTCAGCCGCACGCGCGACATCAGGCGGCTGGCCGGATATTGCAGCACCACGGTAGCCAGCCCGTTAATGGCAAAGAACCAGCCGATATAATACTCCGGCATATGCAGAAAGGTATTACAATGAATAGACAGCCCCACCACCAGCTGCGCGTTCACTGCGGTAATCAAAAACACATAAAAGCAAATTTTAGCCAAGCGGCGGTCTGCAAGGGCTTTGAGCATAGACACAAAATGCGGCTGACGCCCGCGGCCCGGCGCCGGGACATACGGGTCGCGCAGGACGCGCTGCAAGTATAAAATCGTCAAGGCGTAAGACAAGGCCGTAATATAAAACGCATAGCTATAGGAATAGCGCACCAAAAAGCCCCCCACCGCCGGGCCCAAGGCCCAGCCCAAATTTAGCCCAATGCGGATAATGCCAAAGGCTTCCACGCGTTGTTTGGGGGTGGTGTTATCGGTAACCCACGCATTAGACACGGGGCGAAACACCGCGCCGAAAAATGCCGTCAGAAAATAGCACAGCAGCAGCCAGCCGGTTTGCCAGTGGTACGCAATGCACAGGCCCAACCCCAGCATAGCCACCACTTCCAAAGCCATCCCCCACGCCATGACGACCTTTCGCCCGAACGCATCGGAGAGTTCCCCGGCTAGTGCGCTGGAGAAACTGCGGCTCAACGCCGACAGGGCAATAATCAGCCCCGCCATGGCCGCACTCAGCCCCTGCTGGGTAATAAGGTAAACGGTAAAAAACGGCAACGACAGGCCATAGCCAAAGAGCATCAGCCCATTGGCCAAGGTGATAAAAATAATTTGCCGGCGGACATCTTTCATAGGTATATTGTATGAAATCCGCCGCCGGGCCGTCAGCTCTGGTTAGGGATTACAAGGAAATAGTGTAGTAGTTCCAATCCACACCACTTGTCTTATAGGGAGTCCCGCCGCCATAGCTTTTGCAGAGTTTGTCGGCCATCATTTCCTTGTCGCCTATGCAAATGACCGGGCCGTTGGTGGCGGAACTTTTATCCAGGCGAAACCCAATACGAATAGTACTTCCATCGGAAAGGGAGGTGTGGCTAAAAACAAATTTCCCCTGAGTCAATAGCTCTATCTTATAATCTGAATGCTCGGCAATCTCTCCCCAAACACCGTCTTCAGTTGTCGCAGTGATATTGGGATTGCCCGGCAAGGAAATGTCTAAATCGGCAAATTGCGTGGCATACTGGCCGTTGGCCATGAGGTAGCGCTCCTGCGCATCTTTCACGGCGCGGAGCAAGGATAGGGTCCTGCCCGCCTTGGCTTTGGCTACGGCCAAACGATATTGCGGCAGAGCAATAGCAGAAAGTATGCCAATGATGAGGACAACGACTAACAACTCAATCAGTGTAAAGCCGCGCAAAGGTCCTCTCCTTACGTCATTCCCGAAGGAGTGGCGGCCCGCAGGGTTCGGGAATCTCGTTGTTTTTTCATAAGGTTGAGATCCCCGA
>CAVDMZ010000057.1:0-8561 GCA_963610115.1 Duodenibacillus sp. | reverse complement strand
AATAAGGCTGAGATTCCCGATTACAACCTTCGGGAATGACGGCATGGGTGGGCTGGGATTGCCGCCCCCTGCGCGCCACCACCCACTCGCCAATGACGGCATGGGTGGGCTGGCCGTTGTGCCGTTCGCTGTTCGCCGTTCATAAAACGTCGTCATCCCCGAGTGTTTCTATCGGGGATCTCAACCGCTTTTGCCGTTGTGCCGTTTCGCCGTTATATCCCATAAGGCCATGCTGGGCATAAAGCCAAAAAGCTGTTTCATGGATACATGACCGCGCGGAACTCGGCCGTTTTATTAATGCCTTGAAACATCCAGCCCTTGCGGTCCTCATCGTACAAAGAGTCAAAATCTTTAAAATTGCGTTTGAGCGCCTTTTCCAAATGGCGGTACACATTGCGCCGGTCCTTTTTTTGCAGCCAATACAACCCCGCCAAATTAATATACGGTGTGGGCAAGGTGTCGTCTAATTTTATCGCCGTCTCAAAATCAGTCCGGGCGGCGGCGTATTTTTTTTGTTTCAAATACACATATCCGCGGTTGTTGTAGGCAATAGGCCACTTGGGCGAAAGTTCAATCGTCTTGGTATAATCGGCCAGGGCCTTATCCCACTGTTGCATTTCTTCATACACCAAGCCGCGGCGGTTGTAAAAAATCGGCTCCGGCGTCAGCTCCACCAGCCGGCTGTAATCCTCCGCCGCCGCTTCCAACTCCCCCATATCCTTAAACGCCGCCGCCCGGTAACGGTATGCCGGGGCGAAATCCTCCGCACGGTTTATGGCCTTGCTGTAATAAGACACGGCCTCATCCAACCGCCCCTGATTATGCCGGATGCGCCCCAGCAGAAAATAACTCTGCGGTGCCGACGGGTCCTGCTGCATCAGCCACTGCAAGGGCTGCTCGGCCTGTTCGTATTTGTACGCGTAAATATAAGATTCCGCCAGTTCCTGCGCCACGGCGGGCGTTTGTTTGCGTTTGGTTAAATACTTTTTGTAATCCGCCACCGCCAACGTATATTGCCCCAAGGCCTTGGCGCAGCGCGCGCGGTTTAAATAAAAATCCGGGTAATCCTTTTTCAAAGAAATGGCTTTAGACAAATCCGGCAGGGCCAAGGAATACTTGTGTTCCTGCATATAAGCCAGCGCGCGGGCATAATAGCGGAAAGGGTCCTTGGGGGTCAGCGTCAGGGCCCGGGTATAATCGGCCACGGCCTGTTTGTGCTTGCCCAAGACCAAATACGCATCCGCCCGGTAGTGCCACGCGGCGGCCAAATTCGGCGCTTTTTTAACCGCTTGCGTCAGCAGACGGACCCGCTGGGACGGGTCTGTTTCCGTCTTGGCGCGGCGCAACAATTGCGTGGCGTTCTGCGCCTGCAATCCGCAGACACAAAACAATAATCCAAGGCACAAGCCCCATTTTAAACAGTTCATTTTACCACACCCATACCAAACATAAAAGAAAAGCGGCCATTCCGCCAAGATACAACACCCACAGAAGCAAACTGGCCAGCCAACGCAAATTTAAAAATATCGCGCCCACCAAGGTGGCCCGGCTGGCAAACAAGGCCGAGAAATTAACCGTCGCCCCGGAGAGTTTGGCCAGCCGCGCCAAAAACACAGAGCGCGTCACAAAGGTCAATAGCGATAAAAATACCCCCGCCACCACCGCCGGACCGCGCCCCAGCCGGTAGGCCTTTAACGGAGCAACCGCTTCGCGCAGGCTGTTCTCTAAAATTACCCGCGCCTGCTGTTTGGCCACCCCCTCGTCCATACGCTCCACCTGCAAGCGGACGCGTTGCTTGAGCGAGGCAAACCACGCGTATAAAAAATCCTCCGCACTTTCCGACACGGCACGCAAAGCAAACAAAAAGGCCATTGTCAATCCATAGGCCAAAGCCAAAAGCCCGCTGACACCGCACACCAGCCCCACCGCCGCCCACGCCAACAGCCCGGGCAACATAAAAAAGAAAGTCTGGTACACAGCATACCCCAGCAAGGCAAACAATACGCCCGCGGCTAAAAAGTGGGGCAGAAAAATCCGGCGCAGCAGCACCAAAAAGCCGCCTAAAGAAAACAAAAACGCCGCCCGCAGCCGCTGGGGAAGAGCGGCCGGGACCTCTTCTTGGACAACGGAAAGTTTAATGCCCATGGGAGCATTCACCGCAGCACCCGCCGCAGGGGCCGCGGTGGGCCTTTTTGGCGACGGCGGGCACGGACGAGGAAACCTTAACTACCTTGCCCAGTTTTTCGTCGTATTGATACGTTCCTGTATTATTTTCTTGCATATGTTTATTATACCAATTCCGCCCCAGTCCGCCACGCCGTTCCCCCTCCTTCCGGCCAGCCCCGCGCCCAGGAAATCCCCTGGCTTTTATTATAACATACCCCGC
This sequence comes from Duodenibacillus sp., assembly GCA_963610115.1. Lineage (GTDB taxonomy): Bacteria > Elusimicrobiota > Elusimicrobia > Elusimicrobiales > Elusimicrobiaceae > Avelusimicrobium. The sequence goes on along the minus strand of CAVDMZ010000057.1, from coordinate 6,175 downwards.
CCGCCGGGCCCACGGGCTCTTTTTCCCTGCAAAAAAGGAGCCCTCTTCAGGCTCCTTTTCAAAAGCATTTTACGGCTTGCTTAGCCCCACAGAGGCACCTTTGTTACCTTGTCCATACGGCGCACTTTGGGTTCGCCCACCAATTCTTGGACATAGGCCTCGGCAATAAAAATTTTAGTACCCGGCAACAAATGTCCGCCGGTTACTTGGTAATCTTTATTGGCGAAGGTTACATGCGCATGCACGCACGGGCGGTTATCCTGAATGCTGATATTGCCCGTAAGGTTCAAAATCTCCATCGGCTCGGCAATGACCTTTTTGTCATATTTCTTTTTGGTTTGGTCATACACGCCGACGGTGGCGTTTTCCACCGCGCCGAGCGCCGTAACAATGCCGCACTTGACCTGATTATCGTGGCAAAAATCCGCCAGTGATTCCAGCAAGTCCTTGCCTTTGGGGAGTCTGAAGATATACGTCCTTCCGGTTAAATAAGGTTTTTCTTCTGCCATTTTCTTCTCCTTAATATCCTTTACCGCCAACTGGATTGTTTGCGCAGCGTCAGGTATTCCCGGACGGCGCGCAACTGGCCGGGGGCATCCATGCCCGCCTCTTCATAGACTTTAGCGGCCGGCCCGCTGCCCAAAAACACCCCGCGCTTGTGAGGAAACAGCGCGCAGGAGCGGCCCAAGTCGCTATGCAGCCACGCATCCAGCGTAGGCAATGTAAAATCGGTAATGCCGGTGGCGATTTGCTTCCACTGCGGCGGCACCAACTTGTCCTGCTGCGCTTGCGGCAACAGTTCAAACAGTTCGCGGCTGGTTACATAAAGTACCGCCAGGTTGGCGTTTTCTTTTTCAAGCTGCGGCAAAACGCCCTCCACAAAAATCCGCCCCGCCCCGGCACCTTGCACAAAAATCACGCCGTCGGGGTGGCCTTGCGGCTTTCTCAAATAATACACCCCTTGGACGGCCGCGCAGGCCGGGTCCACCCCCAAAGCGGCGCGGTCCAGCATCGGGTACGAAGGACGTACCACAAACGGGCTCAGTACCGCCGGGCGCAACGAAAAGCCCTGCGTTACCAGCGGCCAAATTTCGTCCACTTCCAGCGGGGTCAGCGTCAGGCATATTCCCTTGGGGAAATTGTCTTGCACCAGCTGCAAGGCCTGCGGGTCGGCATGCGTGGGGCCGTCTTCTCCGGTGGGCACGCCCGCATGGCCGTTAAAGAGTACCAAGGTATTGGGGGTATCACCCGCCTCACGCGCCGCTTGATACCCAATGGCATGCAGCCGGGCCGCCACATGGGCAAAGGCCAAAAACGCCGCGTAGGAGGAGGCCACCCCGATGTGCAGCCCAAAGCCAGACACCCCGCTGCACACCCCGGCCATACCGTCCTCGCAAATACCGCCGACGGACAGCTCCCGGCTGAGCGGGTTGGCAACCGTGTTAAAGAAGCCATTGGGAAAATCCTTGGCGATATTTCCGGCATTGGTGGAGCCGTACAAATCCGCAGATCCTGTCAAAAGGCAGCCCCGGGTTTGCTTATTCAAATACGCCAGCACATTCCCCAGCACACCGCGTGTGGTATAGCTTTGGCCGGGTTGGAAGGAAAATTCCTCCGGCGGGCAGGCCGGGTCAAAGTCTGTATAAATTTTCTCCACATCGCCCAAGCTCGCCCGCACCTCACGACCCATAAAACGCAAGTCCGCCGCACGGTCGCGGATATTTTGTGCCACATAAGCGGCCACCGTTTTTTCCTGTTCCAAAGCGCGGCGCAAGGTTTGCAACACGGCCCAATAATTTTTTTCAATGTTTTCCGGGGTCTTTTCTCCCTCAAAGCGCGGGAATTGCACTCCATAAAGCTGCTCAAACTCCGCCAACGCAGCGTAAAACTGCGGAGAGCAGAACTTGTGCCCCGCCCCGTGCGAGGCCCGGCCCTCTATGCCGTAACGCCACCCCTTGACCGTGCGGTACACAATGGCGGTAGGCTGGTGGTTTTTAAAGTCCAAGGCCTTCTTTTGGGCCGCATAAATCTGTTTAAAATCGTGGCCGTCGGGCACATAAATGACATTAAAATCGTGAATAAGCAGCATTTCCACCGGGGTCCACTGCACATAATCGCCGGGGGTTTGTCCGTCGTAGGTCACACGGTTACTTTCAATGGAAGCCTCGTTCCAGTCCAAATGAAATACCACATTGCGCAGCTGCGCCGTGGCCGCACAGGCCAAGGCCTCGCTCACGCGTCCGGCCGTCATGCCGCCCTCACCCTCTAAAATATTGACCGTGGGGCAATTGCGCCCGTAAGCGTCCGCCGCCGCCAAGGCCAAACCGACCGCGGAGGCGTCCCCCACGCCGCTGGCCCCGGTAGAGGTGCGCACAAACGGCACCGACGGCTCCGGGTGGCCGCCCAAGGCCTTGCTGTGAAATTGCGTAAACAAAGGCGTGGCTTGGGCCTTGTTGTGGCGGAACCCTAACAAATCTTCCAAACGCAGCTGGTCCTTTTCCTTCTCAGCCAGCAAGGACGGATGCGCCGCGCGCACGCACTCGTTGCGCAAGGCCCAATGGGCATACAAACCCAAGGCCTTGTGTCCGGCGGCATAAGACAAAATATCTTGGTCCTTGCGGTGCGGACGCGCCAATTCATAGTCCATGAATTTGTACAGCAGCATACTGACAATACGCCCCGAGGAAATGCTCCCCCCCGGGTGCCCGGACGTCGGCACGAAGTTATACAAAATAGCCACCAGCGCGCGATAGGCGGTGTCTAATTTTTCCAGCTGGGTTAAATCCGCCACAGGCAGCTGGTACTTCTCCTGCGCCAATAAATCGGTTACATCCACATATTCGCCGCGTTTGGGGGCCCAAGTAAAAGTTTTTGTCATGGGTTTTTACTCCTTGATTTGAAATCCGTTTTCCAACACCGCCTGCAATAAATCCACCGTGGCGGCAATGTCTTGCCCGTCGGCAACTTCCACGTTGGAATGAATATTGCGCACCGGCACCGACAGCGCACACGCGGGCACGCCCGTCTTGCTGCGGTGCAAGGCTGCGGCATCGTTCCCGCCGCGCGGGGCAATACGCACCTGCGAGGGGATTTGCCGGGTCCGGCACAGGGACAACAAAGCCTCCAACAGCCAAGGCGGGGTAATGGTGCCCGCGTCTAAGGCACTGACCGCCACACCGCCGCCCAAGCGGGTCAAATAGTCCTGCGGGCGGCACAAGGGAATATCGGCCGCGCCCGTGGCATCCACAGCCAAGGCTACGTCCGCGTCCAGGCCAAAGGCCGCCGTACCCGCCCCGCGCAAGCCCACCTCCTCCTGCACGGAAAAAACCGCCTGTACGCTTACCTTAGGCTGACGCACCCGGCGCAAGGCTTCCAGCACGCAAAAGCAGCCCACGCGGTCGTCTAAGGCTTTGGCGCAAATGCGTCCGTCGCCAAAAAGTTCAAAGGGGCGTTGCAAAGTAACAAAATCTCCCACCGCCACACGCTCCGCCACGGCTTCGGCGGACATACCCACGTCTATAAACAGTTCCTCCATGGGCACGGCTTGGGTGCGCTCCTTGGGTTGGGTAATGTGGGCCGGCTTGGTGCCGATGACGCCCGTCAAAGGCCCCCGGGCCGTATGCACGGTAACGCGTTGGGCCAGCAGGGTGCGCGGGTCTATCCCACCCACGGGGACAAAATACAAAAAACCGCCCGGCGCGACGTAATGAATCATCAGCCCCACTTCATCCATATGGGCACACAAAATGATTTTTTGGGAAGAGCTCCCCGGCACATAGGCCAGCAAATTGCCTAGGGCATCGGTGCGAAGGTTTTGGGCCAAGGGCTGCAACTGGCGGGCGATTTCTTGGCGTACGGCACTTTCCCGCCCGGAAATCCCCCCTTGTTCGCATAACTTTTTTAGGTTAGAAAAATCCATTTTACTCCCCATACACGCGCGTAATGGTATATACATTATACTCACAAACGCCCTTTTTGGCAAGTTTTCTGCTGGTCCAAGCCCGGCAGAAAGGTAGGCACAAGCGCATAAAATTTGTAAAATAAGTTTGATAAGTATATTTTTGAGGAGGAGTTTTATGACCGTATCTTACAAAGAGCTGGGTCTGGTTAACACCAGAGAGATGTTCAAGGACGCCATGGCGGGCGGCTATGCCATTCCGGCCTATAACTTTAACAATATGGAACAGTTGCAAGCCATCGTTACGGCTTGCGTGCAAACCGGGTCTCCGGTCATTTTGCAAGTTTCCAAAGGAGCGCGCCAATACGCCAACTCCACGCTGCTGCGCTGGATGGCCCGCGGCGCGGTGGAAATGATGAACGAAATCGGCAAACCGGTGCCTTTGTGCTTGCACTTGGACCATGGCGACAGCTTTGAATTGTGCAAGGATTGCATTGACAACGGTTTTTCTTCCGTGATGATTGACGGCTCCCACTTACCGTATGAAGAAAACGTAGCCTTGACCAAAAAGGTGGTGGAATACGCCCACCAGCATGACGTAACCGTGGAAGGCGAATTGGGCGTCTTGGCCGGCATTGAGGACGAAGTATCCGCCGAGCACCACACCTATACCGATCCGGCCCAAGTGGAAGATTTCGTCAAACGCACGGGCGTGGATTCCTTGGCCATTTCTATCGGCACCTCTCACGGCGCCTATAAATTTAAAGTGAAACCGGGCGAAAAATTGCCGGAGCTGCGCTTTGACATTTTGGAAGAAGTTTCCAAACGCCTGCCGGGTTTCCCCATTGTATTGCACGGTTCCTCCAGCGTACCGCAATGGGCCGTCAAACAAATCAATGAATACGGCGGCAAATTGGAAAATACCGCCGGCGTGCCCGAAGAACAACTGCGCAAAGCCGCCAAAATGGCCGTGTGCAAAATCAATGTGGATTCCGACGGCCGCTTGGTCATGACCGCCACCATCCGCAAAATCTTCGCCACCAAACCCAGCGAATTTGACCCGCGCAAATACTTGGGCCCGGCCCGCGAAGAATTAATCAAAATGTACGCCGAAAAGAACCAAAATGTGTTCGGTTCCGCCGGCCGCGTGAAATAAGTTTTTACTTCACAAAAAATCCCCGGGGGCAGCTCCGGGGATTTTTTTGGTTTCAAAAGGAAATTCTTTGGGTCCTGACGCCGCGGGCCTCTTTTTGATACACTAAAGAGAAAGGAGGGTCTATGTCTAATGTCTTTGCAAAAAAAGTGATTTCACTGCAAAATGCCTTAACAGTCCAGCCGCACGCCATTGTCAGCCAGACCGTGGCGGAAGACGGCGACACGTCGCTGACCTTGTTTGCCTTTGACCAAGGGCAAAATATCGCCTCACACAGTGCGCCGGTGGACGCGGTGGTGCTGGTGACCCAAGGGGAAGCGCAGATTACCGTATCCGGCCAAAAGTTTACCCTGCACGCGGGCGAAATGCTGCTGATGCCTAAAGGGGAGCCACACAGCCTGCTGGCGGTAAGTGCCTTTAAAATGGCCCTGTTTAAAATTTAACCGACGACGAAAATCCCCCGGGGAAAAAGCCCCGGGGGATTTTTGTAGCTGCTAAGTTTTCCAAGTAAAAACGGTGGGTGTTTTTATCAGCCCTATTTTAGCGGCTTCACGCGCCAATTTGCTTACATGGCGTAAAGCGTGCCACTCACGACGCCGCCCAAATCGGTACTGGCAGAAAGGCTGCTGGCGCGGTTGAACCCGTATTCTTGGCACAACTCACCGGCACAAAAGGCCTCTTGCGCGTTCGTCAGTCCCAAGGTCAAGCCCGTGCCGGAGCTGCCCGTGGAACTGCTGGAACCCCCGGAGGAAGAGTCGCCGGAGGAAGAGCCGCCGGAACCTTCGTAATAAATATCAAAGGGACTTGCCTTCATCGGCAAATAGGTATGGCCGCTGCTAAAATCAGGGAGCCCGCTTTGCACCAAACCCCACACGCCCTGCTGGCGGACCGTTTGTACAGAACGCACCCCTTGTCCCAGCACGGCCCCCGCCAAAAACAACCCCTCTTTGGCCGCTGACACTTTTTCATAAACACCGGACAAGGTTTGTTTCGCCAGCCACACCGGCCCCAACAGAGATTGCGCTTGCCCCGTAGTAGTCAAACCCTTGCACAAGGCCACGGCTTCGTTATTGGCAGACGAGGGCAAAATCACAAAGGAATATTGGCAGGTAACGCCCTTTAAA
>CAVDMZ010000056.1:0-8590 GCA_963610115.1 Duodenibacillus sp. | reverse complement strand
TTTATGCTCCGCAGGCCCGCGGGGCCTTTTGGTCCTTTTCTGCCCTGGAGAAAAGGACATCAAACCGCGGCGGCCTTTTACCTACTTTTCTTCCCGGAGAAAAGTAAGATACTTATGGCTCACATATCTCTTGAAAGCTGACCAATGCGCGCAAATTCTGCACATTCAGCCCCTCCAACCCCTCATCCCCGTAATCAAACGCAATCCGGCACACCGCCGCATTACCTTTTACCGGAGCGGCCGCGCAACCGCTCAAGGCACTCCCCCCGGCTAAGGTCGCTGCTGCGGCGCAAAGACTCATCCACTTTTTCATTTTCTTCTTCCTTGGCCTGATAGGCCTTGCTCCAAGCGGCGGCGCGTCCGGCGCGGTACAAGACCGCGCCAAACGCCAACAAACCGCCAAAAAACAACACGCTCCACCCGTTCATTTGCTTTTGCCGATGACGGATCCGTCGGGATTGACCAAGGACAGGGCCGACAACACCTTCAGCACCTGCGCCCATAGCGTATCGTCCTTTTGGGTGGCGGTCAGTTTGACCACGGTAGAGACAATCAGCACCGCCCCACCCAAAATAGCCAACAAGTCATTGTAGTGCATTTGCAACCATTGCATAAGTTTCTCCTTTTATTTTTTTTGGTGAAAGCTCATCAAAATACTTTTAATGGCTTTCACGTCGTCTATTACAATGTCTAGCTTGACGTCCTGCCGGGTGAGTTTTTCCTCGTGGGCGCGGACGCGCTCCTCCAGTTTATCCACCCGCGGCGGCAAGCCGTGCATCGTAAAAAACCAAAACCCCACCGCCCCCAAGACGCCCGCCAGCCATACCCAGCCTTTTACTTTCTCCGGGTTCATGCGTCGCTCTCCTCTTCGGCGGCGCCAAAGCCTTTGGCTTCCCACATCATATTCATATCCGTTGCCGTTCCGCCCCCATAGCAGGCCCGCGCGGAAAAGGACGTGGCTGTTACACCAAATACAAAAATCCAGCCCCAGCCGTCCTGCGTGCTTAATCTGCGGTTGGTGCACTGCAGGCTGTAATTTGTATTTGCAAAGGGTTTTGGCAAGGTTACCGATACATCACTGGCACTCGTTACCAAGCCGCCTTGTTCCAACCAACGGCTCTTATACTTGCGGTACCAAGTGGGGTCGTCCGCCGTGGGAAGTTTGCTTTCCACCACATAATCGTAATCGGCCGGACAGTTGGAAAGATCTTTATCGGCTTTATTTGCCAAGGCACTCCCCCCGGCCGCGCTTTGGGCCGCCTCCGCAGCGGAAGCCGCCGCCGCAGAGGCACTTTGCGCCGCTTGCGTTTGGCTGGCTTGGGCTTGCTGCGCCGCCGTCCGGGCCGCAGTGGCTTGCGCCGTGGCCGTTTGCGCCTGTGTGGCAACGGTTTGCGCCTGCGCGGAAACTTCTTCCGCCTGCTGTGCGACGGTTTGCGCCTGCGCGGAAACTTCTTCCGCCTGCTGTGCGACGCTCTGCGCCTGCGTAGCAACTTGCCCGGCCTGCGTAGCAACCGTTTGCGCCTGCTGTGTGGCGGTGGTGGCTCCGGCTTGCGCCGTGGCGGCATATTGTTCCAGCTGGTCCACGGCCGCCTGCGCCTCTTGGGCGGCCTCGGCCGCGGTTTGCACGGTTTGCTGAACCTGAAACAAACTTTGTTGCAGCTGCCCGTCTGCCGCCGCGGCGCTTTGCGTGACCTGCGTCAGGCGGGTCAAATAAGCGTCTGCGTTGGTGGCAGGATCTGTCGTCCCCACCGGAAATTTAACCGCGCGGGAGAGTTCCTCGGCCTGTTCTTGGGCAATAAGCATGGCTTTGTCATAGCCGTCCTCCAGCACTTGCGGGTCCAAGGCGCTTTGCACCTCAAACTGCGTGTCCTGCTGCAGCGGCGTACGGCGCAAAATCAGCAGTTTTTGCTGCGCAGACAAGGGCATCTGCTCCTGCGTGTCCAGCGGATAAATCACTTCCTTTTCCGTCAGGTCCACTTGATACCCACTGCTTAAGCGGGTTTGCGTTCCGTCGGCCTCCAGCAGGTACACTTGCAAATCCGCCGCGCTCAAAAAGGCAAACGGAATTTGCCAGTGCGTCGTCTGCCCGTCGCCGCAATAAATTACTTTTCCCGTAGAATATGAAAGGGTCATGAGTTTGGCTCCTGTAAAGTTAAAATTTGGCGCACTTGCCGCGCCGCCGTCCAGCGTTGCCGGGCCGTGTCCGTGCCGGAAAATACTTGGTAAAACACTTCCGCGCGGGCGGTCTCATCCAAACCGCTGCGTTGGCAAAGCTGCTCCACCGCGCGGGCAACCAGCCGGTCCTGCGGGTCGTCTGCCCCGGCTAAACTCAGGCAGGCGCGCTGCTGCAAGCGCACATAATCCGCGGCGGACAAGCGGCCCTTTTCATAGGCTTGCTCTAGGGCGTCGCGGCGGACAGTGCCGTCTAATATTTCCCCGTTCAACTGCTCAAATTCCGCCCGGTCCGTGCGGCCCGCCGCCCCGGCCTGCAAAGCCTGCGCCGCACGCAAAAACGCCGCCTGACGCTCCTGCGCGCCTGCCCGGGGAAAGGACAGCGCATTCTGCGCCGCCCAAGTATTTTTGCCCTGCAAAAGCCCCGCATACGCCCCGGCCTGTTGGCGCAAAAACTGGTTGCGCCGCGCCCTTAAATCCGTGGTCAGGGCTTGTGCCACCTGCGCCGCCTGCCGGGGATGTTGGGGGCACAAACGCCGGGCCATGGCCTCCACCGCACCGGGCTGTATTTCCCCCGCTTCATTGACGCAAGTTTGCCACGCCTGCGCTTGATGCGTTTGGGCGGTGAGGGCCGCTTCCTGCGCGTGCAGCTGTTGTTGCAGCAGGGTGCGCTGTCCGTCGGAAAGTTTCGCCTGAAAATGTTGGTACACCGCCCGCGCCTGCTGCGGTTGGTCCGTCTGCAGGGCCGCCTGTATATTCTGCACCACGGCCTGCGCGGCCCAAGCCTTTTTTTGCTCCTGCCACTGGGCAGCGGGCGTACCCAAACGCTCCGCCGCCGCCGAGGCGGCAGACAAATGCTGCGTCAGGTATGTTTCCAGCGCGCGCGGCGTGGCAATCAAGGCCGCCGTTTGCAGCCCCTGCCTTTGCGCGGCGGCAAATTGCGCCTGCACTTGCGTTTTTTGTTGCTGCTGCCGGGCGCGGGAAAGCTCCCGGTGCAATACGGCAAAATCCTGCGCCCACAAACCATTTGCTGACGACGGCGGATTTTGCGCGGCGTACTGCTCCAGCCGCTCCAACGGGCTCTCATCCTCCGACGAAACCAAGGCCTTTTCCCGCACGAAAGAAAAAAGCTCCGCCCGGCGCGCGGACAAAAAATCCGCCGCCGGGTCCTGCACGGAAGTTTGTTGCGCCGCCTGCGTTTGGGACGGGGCAAACAGCCCCTGCATCCCGCGGGCTAAATCGGCCGCGTGCGCCAAGGCGCGCTCCCCCTGTGCCTGCGCCAAGGGTTGGGCAGCGGGTACGGCCTGCGCGTGCGCCCGGCGGTAGGATACTTGCTTTTGGTAAACGGGTATTTTCATAAGTATTCCTTATCTGTTCAACCAGCCGCCCAAGGCCGACCCCACCCGGGCCCACAAACCATAACGGCGCTGGTCCTTGGCCCGGCGGTACTGCTGCGCCTGCGTGCGGTACTGTTGGGCGGTCAACGCGGCCTGCGTATTGTTTTCATAAATGGACCGCTGCATATTTTGCTCCAGCATTTCCTGGTCCATGAGCGCGTTCAAACGGCTGTTTTTTAAAATCAGCTGCGCCGTGGCCGAAGAACCGCCCAGCCCGCTGGCCGCCAAAGACGCCTTTTGCTGTCCCAGCGTTTGGGCATAGTCGCGCTGGAGCGCGCTGTTTTGCCACGCGGCGTCCTCAAAAATATAACCGGCATTGCGCCGGGCGGCCTCCTGCGTCTGCCGGGCCGATTCTTCCGCCGCCGCGGCCAAGGAGTTATAATACTCCCTCTCCCGCCGGTCCGAATGCAACATAGAAGCCGCCGTAGATACTAAGCTGCCTCCTAAAAATAAGGCTCCTCCCATAGATTTCTCCTTTTGATGATATGTGGGCTTTTACAAGCTCCTAAAAATAATAAATCTGTCCCTGCCCCGCCTTCAGCCGCACCCGCGGCCCGGGGCGCGCCCCCAAATGCAGTACATACCGCCGCGCCGCCGCGTAAGAGGTTTCACACACGGCGTAGAGGTGCGGATAAAGCGTCTTAAAAAAGCCCAGCCCCCGACGGGATATTTTTAAAAAACTCTTGGGTGCACGCTCCACGGCCGGAGCTGTCCACAGCCACACGCACCCCGTGCCCCCCAGCACGCTTTGCGCCGCCACCCCGGCCGCCGCCGCCACTTCCCCCCGGTAAATCCACGCCACCGCCGCCACCGAGCGCAAGCGGCATTGTTCCAGCGCCTCCTGCGGCGGCAGGCCGTACATGGCCTGCATTTCCGCCCGGTCCGCCGGACGTAAATGCCGGGCCAAGGCGGACAAATGCGCTTTACAAAGCCGCTCCAAACAGCTATCATTAGAAGTAGTATTTTTCATAAGTGAGGTAAATATGGTTCTTTTTATTCTGTTTGCTCTCTTGGCCGTGGCGGCCTTGTATGGCATTTTCTTTTTGCTGTTTAAATTGCTTTGGCTCTTGTTAAAGAGCAAGCGCAATTTGTGGCCCTTGGTATTAGCCGGAGTGGCTACGCTGGGGCTGGTGTTGGCTTTGGCATGGGCCGTGTGGCACACCACCCGCACCTTTCTCCGCCCGTTCGCCCCGATTACGGCCGCAGCCCAAGAGGCGACCCCCCTGCAACACGGCTCCCGTGTTTACCATGACCCGAAATTTGGGTTTGAATTGGATTTGCAAGAAGGCATGACTATGGGCAACTGGCTGGAATGGAGAGGGATAACCGCCTTGCCGGGCTTTGACGTCAACGCCATGAAGGATAAAGAAAACGCCCAAAAAGACAAGGCCTTCTCTCTGATCGGCATTTTGTACCAGACCCTGCCGCAACCCGCGCAGGCCCAAGAAATTGCCTTGGAAATAGCCGACGAGCTGGAGGATTTCTCTGATCCGCGCGTGCAGGTGGAATTGACCGGGCCGGTCTTGGATATGCCCCCGTTTTCTGACGATGAAGAAACCAGTGGGGCGGTCCTTACCGCTGAGCTGATTCTCCCCCAATCACAAGCGCCCATTCCGGCAACTTTGCTGGTGGCAACCCGTGGTCAAGAGGTCTTTTATGTTTTGGGCGTAGGAATTGATGATCAAGACCGCGCCGAACAGACCGTTCTGTCCTTCCGTTTTCCGCACGAGTAAGACGAAAAAATCAGGCTATTTTGCGCCCGGTGCCGCCGGGCGCATTTTTTTAGCAAAGGCGCATCACAAAGGCCAGCACGGTAACAGGCAAGGGCTGGTCCTGCTCAAAGGTAATGGATGGAAAGCACGAATGCGACGAGGAAAACACCTTGCGCACGTCCCGCGTTTGCAGCGGCGCGGGATCGCCGTATTGGCTGGCGGGCAAGTGCAAGATTTCATCCATTTTCCCCCCGGCCCCTACCTTGCCGCCGCGACTGTCTAAAAGTTTCACGGTAACCTCCGCCAAGCGGCGCGGGCGGTCCTGCCAAGTGCCGTCCGCCCCCTGATATTCCACCGGCAAGGTTTGCAAGCAGGCCGTATAGGCCAGCCCTACCTGCGCCGTATAGACAGAGTGAGGCAAGGTAATACTGCCCTGCTGCACCGTCAGCCCTTCCAGCGGCGTACCGTCGGCCAGCACACAGACTTCTTTCCCTTCCAAATGGTTCAGCCCGGAAACGGTGGTAAACGGCTGGGTCATTTTTTTAGACACGCTGCAATCTAAAAACACCTGATCTTGCGGCTCCTTGGTACTCAGGCGCGGCAACAGCCGCTCCACGCAGGTTTTCTCTCCGCGGCGCACCAAAAACCACGTTTCATCGTACCCGTGCGATGCAATGCTGCACACGCTTAGAAAAGTGCCTTGGCTTTCGTGGCGCGTCCAGGCAAACAAGTCCTCTTCGGCCACATAGGTCAGGCACAAAAGGCTTCCGTCGGAAAGCACGCACCAAATCAAATTGTCCGGCTCCTGCTGGTAAGAAAGTTCTTTGATTTCTTTGTTAAAAAATAAGTGTTTGGCCCGCAAGGTCAAATCCCGCCCGGTATAGCCGTTGCAGCTATACTCATAAAAGAAATCCCGCAGGACCCCGCCGCGCGACTGCACATACAGCGTACGGCTGCCCACCACCAGCGGCGGCACGGCACTGGCGCCGCGTTCGCCTTCTTGGGCCACTTCTATATTGTAAGGGGTCAAGGCCCCGCTGCACCCCAAGCTCCACTCGCTTCCGGCGGTAAAAATAAGCAATTTGCTCCCCACCGCCACCGAACGGATGGCGTTTAACTTTTTACTGGAAAGGCAGACGCTGATTGCGTCGGAATCGGCCACCTCGCGCAAGTGCCCGAAATCGCTGTATTCCCCGGTTTTGGAAAACCATAGCGTTTGCGGTTCCTTTTTGCTGCCGGCAAAGCCCAAGCGGTCTTGGTAAAAAAACACACATCCGGGGTAACCGTTGCTGGGGCAGAAGGACCCTTCGGCCCAATCGGCGGTCCACTCCTCACTCTCGCCGCCCGGCTGGCGTTTGATGCTGACCAGCATTTGCCGCGGGCCGACATAGCCGTCCAAGCGCACAATGCCTTCCTGTTCAAAGGCATCCGCCTGCAACACATAGCCCATTTCCCCGGTAATTTGCAAACAGCGTATCCGCACATAACGCATGGACGCAGACAGCTCCAAATTGCCCAAGGTGTTTAAATTATCCTCTGTCTGCGCCTTAGTAAAGTGTTTGACCTTTTCCCAAGTAACTTGGTCCAAAGAGCTTTCCAGCACGATTTGCCCGTACCAACTGCCCGTCGTGCGCAAACGCCAATCGCCCCCGGTTTTGATGATTTTAGAGATGCCCTCATAGCCCAAGGTTCCCGTTTCGTACGGGCTTTGCACGCGGTGGTTGAGCGCAAACAAAGCCCCCACCTGCCCCGGTTCAAAGGCGTCAAAATCTGACTCTAAATACCACTTGTTTTCCCCTGTGCTGACCACCGTGCCGGCATTACAGCCGCCGCTGAGCGCCTGCGTTACCACCAATTTGGGCGCAGACACCAAGCCCGCCCGGTAATAAATGCTCAGCTCCGCCCCATTGTAATCTCCCCCGGTGGCCTGGGGGGATTCAATGCGCAGGACCCCGCCTTGGTCATAGGCCTTGCACCCGGTGGAACCGTAGGCGGCGTTGAAATATTGCACCACCTCCGCCACGTTAAAGCCATAGGTGTCCGGGTCGTAAAATTGTTCTCCCCGCCAAAATACCTGCACAAAATAATTGGGATAATGCACGGGTAAAAAAGACAAGGTCGCCTTTACACCCTGGGAAACCACCGTATCGCTCTTTTGGACAAGGTGCAGCTTTCTATCCTCCTGCGTATTGGCCACACAAAACGGTCCGTCCTCCAAAGGAGTGGCAGACAGGGAAAAATAACCGTCGGCCGTGGGGGTCAGGGTTTGGGGCGGATAGTCCGGGTGGACCAAGTAGAGGGTTCTCTCGTACTGGACATACTGCACGGCGGAAAGGTCCTTTTCCCCGTAGGGAGAGGACAGCTCATACACCGCTCCGTTTTTCAGCAAGGTTCCCCCCGGCGCATGCACCCGCAAGTAGTGGTGTCCCAGCTCCAGCACATAGGCTTCCTCTTCACTAAACACCAAGGGAAGCAGGCGGCAGGCCTTGTCTGCGTATTTGGCGGTGTTCACAAACGCCGTGCCGGGGCGGTTGGACGCGCCGCCCTGTGGATGCACTAAAAAATTGCTCGCGGTTTTGAGCCAGCTGCTGTACCCCGGCACATCTACACGCGGGTAAAGATGCGGGCTGACCTCGCCGCCGGAAAAATTCGCCGTAATTGCATGCACGGGCATCAGCGTACCTCCACAAAGGCACTTTGCGGGGCACACACGTCAAAGCGTTCGGTCATATTGCTGCGGCGGGCCTCGTCTAAGGCCAAGGCGTATTTTTGCAATAGACGGCTGGCCAAGGCCGCGTCCCCGCTGAGTGCCACCGCCAAATCCGCCCCCAGAGCCAAGGAAAAGGCTTTCACAAAGGCCGGATCAAACAGGGTGGCGTCGGTTACGTCGCGGGTATATTCGCCGTAAGCCTGCGCTACGGCGCACAAAACCGCCCGGGCATGCAAATCCTTGAGGTAAATCTCCTTAAACGCCCGGGCTGTTTGGGGCTGGGCCGACGCAAAAACCTTGCGCAAAAATAAACAATCGGCCGGGTACGCATAGGCATAGGGCCATTCTCCGCTCCGCTGGTCATCCAGCAGGGTTAAGGCCGCCTCGCAAGCGGCAAAGGCCCAATTATGCGTGCGGAGCACCTCTTGTTTTACCGGTTCATAAAACAGATTGCAGCGGCGTGCGCGTTCGTCCTCTTGTTGCAAAGAGGATATCGGCTCTTGCCCCAGTTGGGCCAAAGCCATATTGCAAATGTCCACTTTTGAAAGCATTTTTGCCTCCGATTTTTATTTTATTTAAAAAATAATAATTTTTTAAAA
>CAVDMZ010000055.1:0-8767 GCA_963610115.1 Duodenibacillus sp. | reverse complement strand
CTACTCAAAAAATGCAACGGCAAGAAGCAGATATTATTATTGTGCAGTTAGAAAAATTAAAGAGACGGGTTCTCTCTCGAGATAATGAAGCTTTTTGGAACTATATTCATCCACAGATTAAAAATCTGGTTTTTGACAAATTTGCGGGGGAACACTATGCTGATTGTGTAGAAACGGCATTTAAAGAAATAAATTCCAGATTAAAGAAAATATATAGAAAGCAGAAAAATGAGGAAAAAGATGGTGCCGCATTAATGAATACGGTTTTTTCTCCCGGAAACCCCGTATTGCGTTTTGAAGATATCAGTACCCAAAGCGGAAAAGATGTTCAAGCCGGATGTATGCAAATCTTTGCAGGTGCAATGCAAGGAATACGTAATCCGAAAGCTCATGAAAATTTATACATACAAAAAGATGCGGCGATTAAGCGTCTTATCTTGGCTAGTTTATTAATGGATAAAGTTGATGAAGCTGTTCAAAATACGGGTATTGAAGAATGAGAAAGTATAACTGGAACTACCTGCGCCTGATGGTAATGCCTAGAAATGTCAAGTGAGGTGGAACGGACTGCCGTGTGTTGTATATACTTGTGCTATAGGGATTTGTTATTATGCAACTGAAAAACCTTAAAAAATTGAACCGTTTGTTGTATTTGCTTAATATCTTGGACGACGGCGAAATCCGCGTTCAGCGCGAAGCGCGCGAACTGGATGTGACCGAGCGCACTATCCAGCGTGATATCAATGATATTGATGCGGGCGGGTTTCCCGTCTATAAAGCCGCGCCGGGGGTATATAAATTTATAGAAGGGTTTTCGCTTAAAAAAATGAATTTAACGGAAGCGGAGGCCTCGCTTTTGCTTGTTATGCAGGATGTAATTTCCCCGCTGGGTAAACCGTTCCAAAATTCCCTTGCTTCGCTCCGGCAAAAGGTGCTAAATGCGCCCGAAGAATCCCCGTTTTATATCAAAATGCCCACGGGCAGTAAATACGAGGAAACCAAAATTACGCGTGTACTGGAGAAAGGGATCCGTACGCATACGGAAGTGTTGATGTCCCTGGCGGCCGATACGAGCCGGAAATTAACCTACGAGCTTAAACCGCTTAAAATCATGAATTATGACGGCTTTTGGTATTTGTTGGGCATCAATGCCTATAAACAGGTGCGAAAATTCCGTTTAGACCGTATTTTGGATGCTATCAATACGGATAAAAGCTTTAAACCCACGAAAAACATTCAGAAAATCCTGCAAGAAAGCCAAAATATCTGGTTTGGCGAGGAACGGAATAAAAAAGTGAGTTTTTGGGTCCCGGCGGAGTTTGCCCCGTATTTTGAGAAGAAAGCGTATTTTCCGTTGCAAAAAATCCTAAAAAAGCAGAAAAACGGGGCTATCTTGGTGGAAACATGTGTATCCAATTACCGGGAAATTATCCCCACGATACTCAGTTGGCTGGAGCATATTACGCTAGTGGAACCGGAAGATTTTAAGACTCTTATCAAAGATATTTTGGGGCAGGCTATCCGAAGGCTATAGAATTGTATATAATTAATCTCCGCATAAAGTCCGCAAAATATGCGTACTTTATGCGGGGTTCTTTGTTTTTTGCTTATTTAAGCAAAAGTTCCCACTTGTCTTTATACTGGTCCAACCAGTTTGAGGGAATATCGGGCGATTCTTTATAGGCGGGTTTTATACGACGTAAGATTGTATCTTTATGTGCTTGTCCTTGTTTTCCTGGGGTGTTTAACCAATCTTGGTGAGTTTTTTTCAAAATTTCCGCTACTTCTTTAGCAGGCATAATATATGTTTTCGGTTGGCAGTCATCAGTCCATTTTGTAGGCAAACTGACAAAAACATAGAATAAATCTTTATCACAAATATTCTCATGTTTTTGTTTCATCATCCATCCTTCATCTGCCGATTTACCGTCGGTACGAGTTTTTACTTGAATACGAATAGGACTTTCGTGAGAAGGATGAATTGCCAAAATATCTATGTCTTTCGTATTTTCTGGTGCTAGGCCGGCAGGAATGGCCAATTCTTTGGCGATCCGCGCGAGGACATAATGCTCCCCTGCGGAACGAATGAATGCTTTATCGTGCTCTTGATTTTCCATACTAATTCTCCTTTTATTTATTGTTATTCCGTTGCCACTCTTGTATTTCCCGTTGGCATTCTTTAATTTGATTTACCAAACGTTCCTCTGTATATTGGTCGGCCCGGGAAAGGGAGTCCGTTTCCCGTTTGTAACGGACGGAAATTTCCTCAGCCTTTCTTTTGTATTGCCGGGTTAGTTCTTCTACCTCTCTTTGCCAGCGTTGCTCTATTTGGCGTTTATGTTGCTGGAAAGAATCTTTCTCCCGTTTTTCCTCTTGTTCTTGCTGACGCAAGAGGGCGGTTTTCTTTTCGTAACGGCGCATTTGCAGGGCTTTTAATTCCTCCGCGGCACGGGTGATTTTATTTTTCAAGTCATAGGGCAGCTGGTAGGGTAAATTCCCTACGTAGCTGCGGTATTGTCTTTCTATTTCGGATTTTTCTGAATTTGAGAAGAAAAACATATTGCCTCCTTGTTCTTATTTAGCCTTACAACTGTCGCTTTTGATTAATTTTTATTATAGCCGTGTTTGCGGGTATCTAAAACTGTTTTCCACCAATCTTCTCTGTCTTTAATTAGTTTTTCATCCGTATTGAAATTATAATTCTCTAAGATAGTATAGTGGAAGTGGCGTTGGATGTAATCAAAACTCAATTGTTTTAACTCTTTGTTGCCACCGTGTCCATTTTTTATATATTGTTCCCAACGTTGCAATAATCCCTCTTGGTTTCCTGAGGCAGAACCCACATACAGGTTGCCAGTTTTGGTATCGGTAATTAGATATATCCCTTTTTGATGAGCTAATGCTTGTATCCAATCATCTTTTTTACAATCTAAAATATGTTGTAGTTGATACCAAGACAGATGTACTTTATCATAGCCTGGAAATTTGTCCCCGTTATAATTCTCTGGCAGTAATTCCAATACTTCCAGTTGGTTGCGTAAAGTGTTTGCTTTGCGGATAACAGACATAAAAGATTTATGAAACTGTATAATTAAACGGCCGAAATAAGGGTGATATTCTTTTAATTCTTGGCCCTCATAATGTACCCCATTTTTTATAGGCAAAATTTTGGTGATTTCTTTAACAGTAGTAAGGAGCCAACGGTTATGGGGCATTTTAATTAAACAAATGGCTATATCGCCCACTTGAAAGCGATTTTTGTCGTTTTCCCAAAATAGCCAATTGTTGTTTATTTCTTCGGGATTTTGTTGCCAGATTTCTAAGGGGTTTTTTCCCTCGGGATTAATTTGGTTAAATTTAATTTTAACTTTATTCCAATCCACATCAAACACATCTTCTAAATAGAGTTTTTCTTTTTGCATGGTATTTCCTCCTTATATGTATTTAGCCTTACAAACCGGCTAAACATCAAGTAAATGTTAGAAAACATTTCCGACAAACGTTTGTCGCTTTTGATTAGTAAGATAAGTTAGGCAAGAAAAAAGCGGCAATCTTTCCGGGTAGCTGAGAACCGACCCAAAACGATATGCCGCCAGCACGCTCCCGAAAGGGGGCGTGCTAAAAGACGGCTTCGTTTTCGTTTCTCAGCTCGCCGGAGTAATCCGGCGGGGCTATGCCAGACGCATAACGCCAAAAACAAGCCAAAAGCAAATTGTACTTACAACAACTCTTATATTATAGTCTTTTTCGCGCAAACAGTGGTTGTTTCGCCTCAAACATCCTTATCTAAATTTGCTATATAGAGAGAAAGGGGGAGCGTATGAAAATAGGACTTTTAATTTCGTGGACCGAGGGGTTGGAATCAGAAAATCCATTACAGACTGCGCGTGGTCAATACAGAGTGGTATATTCTTGGAAAGAGTTGCCAAAATCTACCAACAAGCGATATTCCAAAGATGCTTTTAATTTCATTAAAGTATTATCTAGTAATTCCATTCTTAATAGAGGGATAGAAGAATTTAGAAAAGAGTTTAATTTGCCGGGGGAAGGATTAGATTTTGTTAAAAATATAGATATTATTCGTAATAAACAACGGGGTGCAGGTCACCCTATATTTTGCTATGAAAATGCTTTGCAGGAAAAATGCCGCCACCAGGCCCAGCAACGCATTTTAGATTTTATTAGAGAACATAATATCGGGAGCCCGCTTCAACATCAAATAGCAGGTTTATTTTATTGCGGAATTGTGGATGTGAGAATAAATGACAGTTGGAAACCTTTGGCTATTCATATTCCTACGGCCGAAGATATTGAGAAGAGAGCCTGGGGATACCGGATACCAATACGCATTAGTTTGAATTCGGCAAGTTTAACCAAAAAAGCGGTAAAGAGTTTTATTGACGAAAATTGGGATAAAATACAGCAATATTTTAAGCAATTCCCAGCCGTTATGGATATCTCTGTTTCGGATAAGGAAGCACAAATCCTGTAGGAAAAAGAAAATAATCTGACCAGTGAACAGGTTTTAGAAAAAATACATCCCATTGCTTTATCCGAATCTGCCGGTGATGTCGGCGCTGTGGAGCAAATCAACCAGCAAGCCTATAGAACCCGCAAAAAAGCAAGCCAAATTATTACTGCTAAAGAAGAACCATAACAAAAAAATTTATTTTGGCGTTATGGGGAAAATTCTTCAATAATTCTACAATTCTCCTTGTCTAAAACTATATTACGGACAAGGAGTTTTTTATGACTCAAATCAAAATATCGGCCCTCAGGCCGTACCCTAAAAATGCACGGACGCACAGTCCAAAGCAAATCCGCCAAATTGCCAAGAGTATCCAAGAATTTGGCTTTACTAGTCCAGTTCTGATAGACAAAGACAACTGCATTTTGGCCGGGCACGGCAGGGTGGAAGCCGCCAAACTAGCCGGTCTGACGGAAGTCCCCGCCGTCGTCATCAGCCACCTGACTCCGGCGCAGAAAAAGGCCTATATCTTGGCGGATAACCGCCTAGCGGAGCTTTCCGGCTGGGATAAAAACATCCTCAAAGTAGAGCTGGAAGAGTTGCAAAGTATAGAGGACGGCGACTTTGACCTGACCTTAACAGGCTTTGATACGCCCGAAATAGACGTGCTTCTTGCTCCACCGGACGTGCCTGCCACAGAAAATGCTGGCTTTTTAGAGAAGTCTATTCCCGTCCGGGTGAAATCCGGGGATCTTTGGCAGTTGGGGGCGCATAAACTTTTGTGCGCGGATAGTACCCAATCTTCCTCTTTCAGTCGGTTATTGGGCGAGGAAAAGGCCAATCTCATCGTAACGGATCCGCCATATAACGTAAAAATTTCCGGACATGTACGGAGCGGGGAAAAATACCGCGAGTTTGCCATGGCGTCCGGCGAAATGTCCCAAAGCGAATTTTCCCAGTTTTTAAAAGGCGTTTTTACCCTGCTTGCCGAATACAGCATCCCCGGCAGTTTGCATTATGCTTTTATGGACTGGCGACATTTGGGCGAGATCTTGTCGGCGGGGATGTCGGTTTATACCGCTCTTAAAAATGTTTGTGTGTGGAATAAATTAAGCGGTGGAATGGGGAGCTTGTACCGCAGCCAGCATGAACTGGTTTTCGTGTTCAAAAACGGGGACGCGCCCCATACCAACAACATTGAACTGGGGGTTCATGGCCGCTACCGCACGAACGTGTGGGATTATCCGGGTATATTCATTAAAAACAAAGTAAATAAAGCCAATATCAATCTCCACCCGACAGTTAAACCCGTGGGATTGCTGGCAGATATTCTGTTAGACGTCAGTCCGCGTAAGGGGATTGTGCTGGACCCTTTCGGAGGAAGCGGAAGTACGCTTTTGGCCGCCGAGCGTACGGGCCGTCAGGCGCGGATTATAGAAATAGACCCGCATTATTGCGACGTCGTTTTGTACCGCTACGAGCAAATGGGCGGCAAAGAGCTCAAACTCTTGCAACGTGAGGACATAAATGAAAATACGAAGGAATAAGCCGGTTGCCGCGCCGGAGCTGCCAGCACAACAGAACAACTCCGCTTACGCCGTCGGGTATGCTAAACCGCCTGTACACACACGGTTTCAAGCCGGGCAGTCGGGCAACCCCAAGGGGCGCACAAAGGGGCATAAAAACTTTAATACACTGCTCCGGCAAACGCTCAACCAGCCGATAGAGGTGGTTAAATCGGGTACCAAACATAAAATGCCCAAGTGTGCCGTAGTGATTACAACGCTTGTTAATAAGGCATTGCAAGGGGATATGCGGGCTATCAATGTATTGTTGCCGTATATCCTAAAAATGGAACAAGCCGAAAAGGAAATTGCCCAAAAGGTGGCGGCCCTTTCGCAAAACGATAAGGAAATTTTAGCGATGTATGTCAATAGAACTGAAAAATAATGACGAACAACGAGTTTTAAATGCGCTTTTGCGGCTTGATTTCAAATCATTCTCCATTAAAGTGTTTAACGAAACTGCCGGAAATTCGCAGTATTTGGATAATTGGCATGTGGACGTGATTTTCCAAGCGGTGGAGGACATGCGTTTGGGAAAAGATAAACGGGTGATTATCAACGTTCCTCCGCGGTATATGAAGTCCATTATTTGTTCGGTCGCGCTACCGGCTTTTCTGCTGGGGCATAACCCCAAAGAGCGGATTCTATGTGTAAGTTATTCCGACGAGCTCGCGACAAAACTGGCCTCTGACCAACGCAAAGTAATGGAAAGTGATTGGTATCAGGAATTGTTTCCGTTTACGCGGTTAACCCGCCAGCGAGTGACGGACTTGGAGACGACGGCCGGCGGCGGGCGGTTTTCCACCTCCATTAGCGGAACGCTTACCGGGCGTGGGGGGTAATTGGCTGATTATTGATGACCCCATTAAGCCAGCGGACGCCTGTTCGGACGTTATTCGCAACAAAGTGAACGATTGGTATGGCAGTACGCTGCTTTCCCGGTTAGATGATAAGGCAAACGGGAAAATACTCCTCATCATGCAACGGACGCATTTGAACGACTTAACGGGGCATTTGCAAGAAATAGACCCTTCGTTTCGCTTGATTAAGATGCCCGCTATTGCTATGGAGGATGAAGCATGGCCGCTGGTTCGTCCAGACGGCAGTTCCTATATATGTAGGCGGCGGGTTGGGGAGCCCTTACACGCCGCCCGTGAAAGTTTAGCAGATTTGCAACGCGTCAAATCAACCATGGGCAGTTATGCGTTTGCTAGCCAGTACCAGCAGGCCCCGGAGTGTTTGGGCGGCAATATCATTCGGCGCGAGTGGCTGCATTTGTATAACCGAAACGAACTGCTGGAGCGGGTGCGTACCGGGCAACTAAAATTGAGGCTAGGCCAAAGTTGGGATACGGCCAGCAAAGCCGGGGAGGATAATGATTATTCAGTTTGTATCACGTATGCGCATGATTCGCGCCGCCGGGTATGGGTGCTGGACGTATATCGCGATAAGCTGGAGTTCCCCGCCTTGTTGGAAGCTGCCCGCCGTATGGCTCAAGAAAGCAAGATAAAATACCGTGCTATCAACCCTTATTTGCCGGAAATCTTAATAGAAGATATGAATAGCGGGGTGGGATTAGGGCAAGTTTTGGAAAAAGAGTTTGGGAGCAATATCAAGCCCATTAAACCCGTGCAGGATAAGGCAACGCGGTTAAAAACGGTTTCCCATTTGCTTGAAAACGGCTCCTGTTTGTTCCCGGATGACAAACCCGTGTGGTGGGCCGATTTTGAACGGGAATTATTGCAATTTCCAAATGGGCGGCATGACGACCAATGTGATGCCCTTTCCCAGTTGCTGACGTACGAACAGCAAGACCGTAAAAGTCTGGCGTGGCTGAATAATGTGTGAGGGGGATAAGGGAACCGACAAAGGGCTGTCGGTTCCCTTTGGTATCATAAACTTGACTTATTTGGCCTGAGTAAGGCGTAATAGGTCAGGAGAAACTATGGAAACCTACAATAACCAACAGCTATTACAAGAATTTTTACAGCGTATATCTTGGAAACCGGAGTCAGACCAACAAGGGTATAAAACGTCGTTAGAAGGGTTAAATAGGCAAATGGGCTATTTGCAGCCGGGGCGTTGTTATTTGTTTGTTGGGCCGGATGCGGCGCTTAACCGGGCTTTTTTGAGTACAGTGGTACATGATTTATGCTGGCGGCAGCAGTTAAGCACCCGTTGGATTTGCTGTAAACAATTAGCCGGAGATATTATTCCCTTGCTACTAAGCAGGGAAACGGGAATTCCTCCGCATTTTTTATCTGTCGAAAAGAACCGGGAAAAGGTACAAAAAACTGTTGAAAAATTCCAAAATGCTCCCTTGGATATCTGGGAGACGAATACAAGTACATTTTTAGATGATGAAGTGCATCATCTCTGGGATACGGCAGGAAAACAGCTGTTTATTGCCGAAGATTTAAACCTTATGCAGACTCGTTGGTACAGTAATCTGGGCTTTTTATCGGAATATGCACGGGTTTTTCAAAGTGTAGTCCTTGTTAGTGCGGTGGTATCTTTTAGCCATTATACGCCCCTCAATGTAATTGGTAAGTTGCGTTGGCTGGGGGAAGCAGACCCGTATTTTGACTGCATTAGTTCATTAACGGCAAAAGAACGTATAGGAGAGACGACTATTACGTTACAAAATGTGAAGAACAGAAGGCTGCCTTGCAGTACGGCCGAATTTACCTATACGATAGGTGAAATGAACTTTAAAGACAAGGAAAACCGATGA
>CAVDMZ010000054.1:4209-8790 GCA_963610115.1 Duodenibacillus sp. | reverse complement strand
CCGCTGCAAACGGCCAAACCCTTTACCCTGCCGGAGGAGGACTTGCCCGCTCCGCTCTTGCCCCCGCAAACGGTGGCCGCGGTGCATTAAGTCCCTTGATTTTCTTTCCCGTTTTGCTATACTAAAAGTATACCCTTTAGAGGAGTTACTTATGAAAAAGTTCATCGGCGTTTTGTTTGTGGGTTGTATGGCGCTGTCTTTGCAAGCCAATCAGCCGCCCCAGTCCACGGACCAAAGCGGTAAAACCTACCCGCAAGCCACCTATCCGCAAGGGACCTATCCGGGCGATACCTACCCTTCGGCAACTTATCCTGGGGCGACTTACCCTGGGGACACCTATCCTGCGGGCACTTATCCCGGTAATACCTATCCGCAGGGTACTTACCCGGGCGGCACATACCCCGGCGCGACCTATCCTTCCGGCACCTATCCGGGGCAGACCTATCCAAAGGAAACCTACCCCAGAGGGACTTATCCCGGCAACACCTATCCGGGAGAAACATACCCTGGCCAAGAGGCTGAGCCCTTGAACGCCATGGCGGGCTTTCAGCGGGATCTCTTGCGCGATGTAAGCGGAGACGCGAAACCCTTTGAAATCCAGCGGGATAAATACAAAAAGGTTCTGCACAAAGCCCCGCAAAAAGTATTTGTCCAAGCCCCCGTGGCCCCCAAAAACCGCCGCAAAGCCATTGCGCAAGCCGTAGACACGGCGGCCTTGGTGCAAAAATATGACGCCATTCAGGGCGCCATTGAGAGCAACCTCACGCTGTTGCCGGGCTTTGTGTTCCGTCAACCGCCCGCGGCGCTGTTGCAAAAGTTAAATGCGGTGCAGCTGCGCAATGTACAGCGCTTGCTGACAGCGACACGCGCGGACCAACTGCCCCCCATTTTAAACATCCGCGTGTTGGACCAATACGGCAAAGTCTTTGACATTGCCCTGCCGGGGGTAGTGGTGCACCTGCTGCCTAAAGAACGGGTGGTCATGCTCTCCGAGCCGGCCTACCCGGTCAACCTGTCGTCTACAAAGTAATTTGTCTTTCGCAGCGTAAAAAATCCCGGACGAAAATCCGGGATTTTTTATCGCTAAAAACACGGCTTAGGCCAAGAGCTCATCCATATCCGGGTAAATTTCCTGCAAACTTTTATATACCCGAAAGGCGTTAGCGCGCACAAAGGAATTGGGCTGCTTTAAGTCCGGCACGACCACCGTACGCATTCCGGCGGAAATGGCGGCCGTCGCCCCGGCCACCGAGTCATCAAAGGCCAAACATTGGCTGACCGGCACGCCTAACGCTTGGGCGGTGCGCAGGTAAACTTCGGGGTCTGGCTTGGGGCGGGAGACATGGTCTGCCGTTACCACCGCAGAAAAATAAGAACGGATATCTCCCTTGTCCAGCAGTTTATTGACCCAACGGCTGATATTAGAGGTGGCCAACCCCAGCTTCAGGCCCCGCCCGTGGAAATATTCCAGGGCCTCCTTGGCTCCCGGCCGGAATGGAATGGGGTGTTGCTGCATATACTCTTCAAAATTGCGGCAACACCCTTCGTGCAAAGCCGCCACGTCCACTTCCTTGCCAAAGTAGTTTTTCATCAGCGGGTGGGCGTCGGCCACGCTCATGCCAATGCAGGTTTCAAACAATTCAAAGGTAAATTTCAGCCCCATAGGCTTGGCGGCCTGCTGGTAACATTTAAAATAAATCGGTTCGGTGCTAAAGATCAGCCCGTCCATATCCATAATCACGGCGGCAATCATATTCTTATTGTAACAAATTGCGCGCATGGTGTTTTTCCGCGAGCCGGCTCCCTCCCGGGTTTGGTATAATGGTATATATGAAATACGGAAAAAACTTTCAGGATATTATTTCTTCCCTAAACGAATATTGGAAGAAACAGGGTTGCATTTTAGTGCAGCCTTATGATATGGAAAAGGGCGCGGGCACCTTTAACCCCGCCACCGTGCTGGGCGCACTGACGCATACGCCCGTCAACCGGGCCTATGTGGAGCCCTGCCGCCGCCCCGCCGACGGCCGCTACGGCGAAAACCCCAACCGCTTGGGCAAATATTACCAGTATCAGGTCATTATGAAACCGGCCCCGGCCAACATCCAAGAAATTTATTTAAATTCTTTAAAGGCCATCGGCCTGGACCCCCAGGAGCACGACGTACGCTTTATTGAAGACGATTGGCAATCCCCCACCTTGGGCGCGTCCGGCGTCGGCTGGGAAATTTGGTTAGACGGCATGGAAATCACCCAGTTTACCTATTTCCAAAATATGGCCGGGTACAGTTTAAACCCCATTACTGTGGAAATCACCTACGGTTTGGAGCGTATTGCAATGTATTGCCAAAAGGTGGACAATGTGTTTGACATCCGCTGGAATGACCGCGTAACCTACCGCGACGTGCATTACGAGGGAGAGCGCCAATTTTCGCACTATTATTTTGAGGAGTCCAATGTGGACCGCCTGCGCCGCGACATTGAGGAAAACGAAGCCGAATGCCACGCCCTGTGCAATAAGGGTTTGTATCTGCCGGCGTATGAATGCGCGATGCGCGTGTCGCATTATTTCAATATGTTGGAAGCGCGCGGGGCTATTTCCGTCTCCGACCGCACCCACATCATTACCAAAATCCGCAATTTGGCCAAAGCCTGCGCCAAGGTGTATGTAGAGAGCGTAGAACCCGCAGAAAAGAAGGAGGCCGCCCAATGAACGCTTTTTTAGAAATCGGATGTGAGCATCTGCCGTCCCGTTTTGTTAAACCGGCCTTGGCCCAAATGGAAACCTTGGCCAAAACCTTGCTGGAGGAAAAACGTATCCCCTATCAAAAGCTCCACGCGTTTGGCACCTTCCGCCGTTTGTGCTTGATTGTTGAGGATATTTCCGAAAAATCCGCCGACGTACAAAAGGAGGTCAAAGGTCCCCCGGCCAAACTGCTCAAAGACGCCCAAGGAAACTTTACCCCCCAAAGCGCGGGCTTTGCCCAAAAAAACGGCATCAAACCCGAAAAGCTGACCGTCAAAGAAACCGACAAAGGCCCTTTTATCTTTGCCCAGCTGCACATCAAAGGCGAAAGAACCGCCAAATTACTGCCGGAGATTTTCACGCACCTGATTACGCATATGGAATTTGCCAAAAATATGGTGTGGGAGGCCAGCGGCCTAAAGTGGGGACGCCCGATCCGCAGCCTCATCGGTTTGTACGGCACCAAGATTGTGCCCTTTGAAGTGGCGGGCGTCAAGTCTAACCGTTTTACTTACCCGATTACCTCTTTCGGCCGCAAGCCCATTCGCGTGGAAAAGGCCGACAAGGACTACTATGTGGAGCTGCTCAAATCCCAGCCGCAACCGATTTTAGTTCTGCCCGAGGAACGCCGCGAGGCCCTGCTGCGCACCGTCATGGCGGAGGCCAAGGCCCGCGGGTATCACGCCGATTTGGACCCGGCCTTGGTGGAAGAAACTGTCTTTTTTACAGAACACCCCGTGGCCGTCTGCGGAGATTTTGATTTGAAGTTTTTGACGCTGCCCAAGGAATTGATTACCACGGTATTTAAGACGCAGCTAAAAATGTTCCCGGTGGTGGACGGGCGCAACGAAATCCAACCGTATTTCATCGCCGTGCGCGACGGCGTATCGGCCAACCAAAACGAAGTGCGCGACGGCTTTAAAAAGGTGATGTCGGCGCGCTTGTCCGACGCGGTTTTCTTCTACGAAAACGATAAAAAGGAAAGTTTGGACCATTTCAAAAACAAACTGGCCGGGCGGACCTTTGTGGAAGGCTTGGGCAATTTATTGCAAAAGTCCGACCGTACGCGCGAATTGGCCATGTGGCTGTGCGACCGCCTGCAGCTCTCCGACCTCAAGGACAGTATAACCTACGCCGCCGGCTACGCGTATGCCGATTTGGCCAGCTCGGTGGTCTATGAATTTCCGGAATTGCAGGGCTATATGGGCGGGCGTTATGCCGCCTTGGAAGGGCACCCGCAAGAGGGCGAGGCCATGGCCCAGTTTTACTGGCCGCTTTCGTCTAATTCTGAGCTGCCCCAAACCCTAACGGGCGCCTTGGTCTGCTTGGCCGGGAAAGTGGACACTTTGGCGGGGAACTTTTTAATCGGCCAAATTCCCACCGGCAGCGAGGACCCCTTTGCCCTGCGCCGCCAGGCCTTTGGCGCGGTGCGCATTTTGCTGGAAAAAAATCTAAAGGTGTCTTTGAAAGAACTGTTGCAAAAAGCCTTTGCCCTGTACGAGGGCAAGGACGCACAAAAGGCCGGAGCGGAACTGAAAAAGTTTTTCTTCCAGCGTTTGGCCCTGCTGCTGGAACAGCGCGGGCACACCGCCGGTACTTTGGCGGCCGTCAATGCGTGGGAGGAAATGCCGCTGTGCGAGGTGGAAACCTTGGTCCGTGTGCTGGAAAAGGAACGCGGCGGAGCCCATTTTAATGCCGCGGCCGAAGCCGCCAAACGCGTGTGCAACTTGTTAAAAAAGGCAGAAGCCGTGCCCGCAGAGGTGCAGGAAAAGTTCCTGCAGCTGCCCGCGGAAAAGGCTTTGTTTGGCGCGGTCCTGTCGGCCCAAAAAGCCTTGG
>CAVDMZ010000054.1:0-4199 GCA_963610115.1 Duodenibacillus sp. | reverse complement strand
GCAGGAGGATCCGGCGGCGTTTTACCGCCAAACGCTGGAAATTTTGGCCGGGTTTTCCGCACCCTTGGCGCAATTCTTTACGGATGTCATGGTCCAGGCGGAGGACCCGGCAGTGCGCGCCAACCGCTTGGCCTTGCTCAAGCAAGTCAAGGAACTGCTGACCCAAGGCCTGGTGGACATCAGCAAGCTGTAAATAAACACCAGTCTGTTTTACAGGCAGGGAACAAAAAATTCTTTTGTTCCCTGCTTTTTCGTCTGAAAAAATACCCCTTGACAATTTGCAAAACCCGCTTATACTGTCTGTAAGACAGTCCCAGGCGCAGATGCAAGGGCGTCGGTAACCTAAAGTGGTAGCAGGGCCGTTGCAACGTGCGGAAGTGAGAGCCGCTGCGGCGGGCAGGAAAGCGAGGCGCAGGGCGTTGCCGCAGCTGTGTAACAAAGCGGAGCGGGGGATGCATAGCAGGAAGCGGAAAGCGGCAAGGCAGGCGCATAGACGCTGCGTAACGGTTGATATACATGGTTCGGCCGGGGCGGAGCGGAAGGGTTAGCCGAAGGGCCTGTGAATAAGACGTCTAAGCCTGACTTAAAAAGGAAAAGGGAATGAATGACACGAAATGACCCCCTGATTGGAGATCAGGGGGTCCTCTTTTGTCTTGGTTAAAAATCCCGTATTACTCTTCCAGCACCGTAGGGAAAGGCAAGGAGCCGTCCGCGGGCAAATGTTCCGTTTCCGCCGGAGGGGTTTCTCTTTTTTGTGCCGCTGTTTGTGGTTGCGGCTGGGCTGCCCCGGCGGCCGCCACGGGGGTCTCCTCCCCGGAGAGCGGATTTAAATTAAGCTCCTCATAGGTTTCATCGGCAGGTTCTATGCTTTGCTCTAAGGGGAGCGGCTCCTCTTCCTCCGCGCTGACCTGCTGCGGCAGCGAAGGCTGCAGCGTCTGCGTCCGCGGAGAGGAAACCGCCGTATTTCCATAGGCCCCCGACGGATTCCACCATGCAGGCGGCGCTCCGGCGCAGGCGTTTAAAAAAACAGCCAACCCTAAAACAATCAATCGTTTCATCTTTTTATTATACCTATTTTGCGGCCAATTTCCGCTGTAAAACCGCTTGGCGGTACAAGGCCCCCGCGCGGTAACTGCTGCGCACCAGCGGCCCGCAGGCGCAGGCCAAAAAACCCAGCTCCGCGGCTACTTGCGTCCACCTTTCATATTCCGCCGGATCGGCGTAGCGCAGCACCGCATGGTGCCGCCGCGACGGCGCCAAATATTGCCCGACCGTGAGCAAATCCACCCCCACACCGCGCAAATCCTGCAAGGTTTGTTTGACCTGCGCGGGCGTTTCCCCCAGCCCCAGCATCAGGCCCGATTTGGTCAGCACGGACGGGGCCACCTTTTTGCTGTGGGCCAATAACTCCAAAGACCGCCGGTAATCCGCGCCGATGCGCACCCCGCTGTAGAGCTGCGGGACCGTTTCAATGTTATGCGCCAACACGGCCGGGCGGGCGGACAACACCGTTTCTAAATCTTGGGTATTCCCGCGGAAATCCGGCACCAAGGGTTCGCACAAGACCCCGGGGTTTTGCGCCGTAATCTGCCTCATCACGCGGGCAAAGTGACCTGCACCGCCGTCGGGCAAATCATCGCGCGTGGGCGAGGTCAACACCACATAGCGTATCCTCCACGCCTTGACCGTCTGCGCAATCTTCTGCGCTTCGCTTTCATCCGGCGGCAAGGGTTTTTGCTTGGTAACTGCGCAAAACTTACAGCCGCGCGTGCAAAGGCCGCCCAAAATCATAAAGGTGGCGTCGCCGCAGTTTAAACATTCGCCGCGGTTGGGGCATTGGGCCTCTACGCACACGGTATGCAGGGCCGAAAGGTCCAGCCCGTGCTGGGCTTTTTGGGCCGCGGCCGTGCGCAGGGCGGCCTTATTGCGCCCGACCATTTCCTTTAACCAGGTAGGTATTTGTGCCGTCATATTGATATAATTATAGTAAATATGATGAAATACCTTCTCCCTCTTTTCTTATGTTGCTGGCCGCTGGGCTTGGCCGCGCAAACGACTTCCTTAGACGAAGCGGCCGACTTGTATTTCTCGGGCAAACCGCAAGAAGCCTTGCAAGAATACATGACCTTGTCTAAGAAGGACGAAAGCAAGGACGCTTTTTTAAACGCGGCGTTTATTTCGTTGGAGCAGGGGCATCCCAAGCAGGCCGTGGACATTATGGACGCGGCCTACAAGCTCTACCGCCAAGACAATACCGTGGCGGAATTTTTAGCTGAGGCGTACCTGGCCGACGGGCAATTTGAGAACGCGGAAAAACTCTTTTCGCTGCTGGAAGGGGGCGGGGAGCGCAGTGAATTTTTGCTCATCAATTTGGCCCGGGCGCAACGGGGCATGGGTGAGCGGGAGCTGGCCAAACAAAACTTGCTCCGCGCCGCCGCCGGGAAAAATCATACCTCCCTATCCCATTATTTGCTGGGGCAAATTTACGAGGAGGAAAAAAACTGGTCCGCCGCCGCGCAGGCCTTTGGCGCCGCTGTGGAATACGACCACCAGTTTACCGAAGCCCGCGCCCATTATGCCGCCGCGTTGGAGAAAGCC
This sequence comes from Duodenibacillus sp., assembly GCA_963610115.1. Taxonomy (GTDB): domain Bacteria; phylum Elusimicrobiota; class Elusimicrobia; order Elusimicrobiales; family Elusimicrobiaceae; genus Avelusimicrobium. The sequence continues at coordinate 1,601 of CAVDMZ010000054.1, read as the reverse complement.
AAAAAATACGATGAGGCCTTCCGCCAATACCGCGTCCTGCGCACCGCCAGCCCCAAAAATACCGTTTACCAAGCGGCCTTAAACCGCCTGCGCCCCAAGCTGACGAAAAAAGAAAAAGAGTTGCAACCCCGCAAGGAACGCCACACCCACACCATCGTCAAGCCTGTCATTTCCTTGGACGGGCCGCTGAAGCAAGTGCGCGTGGCTTTGGGCACGACGGCCGGAGGGCGGCCCTCCCCGCGCAACAGCCTGATTTTTACCCCCTCGCACCCCTTTAAGGCTACGCTCAAGGCCACAGGCAAGACCTTGCTCTTGGGCGGCGCGGGAGAAACTTGGCGCGCCGAATTAAAGGGCGGCCACGCCTCTCTGCTTTCCCCCAAAGGCAAACGCTATCCGTTTACGGGCGCGGTGGTAATTACCCCCAAATCGGCCTCGGCCCAAGACGGCGCAACGATTTTGATTAATAAAATTATGAGCGGGGCCGGCATGACCTGGGCCAGCGTGGACGATAAAGAATACCGCGGCCAGCTGGAAATTGTGCATGACAAAAAACACAACACCCTGCTGCCGATTAATTTGGTCAATATTGAGGAATACCTCATGGGGGTTATGTCGTCTGAAATGCCGTCGCAGTTTCCTATGAATGCCCTGCGCGCGCAGGCCGTATTGGCGCGTACCTATGCGCTGAAACATTTGGGCAAACACAAGGCCTACGGCTATGATTTGTGCGACACGCAAAACTGCCAAGTTTATGGCGGGGTGGGCGCGGAAAGCGAAAGCGGCAACGCGGCGGTGGAGTCCACCATGGGGCAAGTGTTGCTCTACCAACAAAAACCCATAGAAGGGGTCTTTTCGGCCAATTGCGGCGGTTTTACGCAGAGCGCCAAAGAGGCGGGCTGGTTCGCTACGCCGTACTTAAATCCGGTTTCTGATTACAAGGATTTTGACTTTACCGCCCTGCAGCCGTATCATTTTAAGGACCTTTTACAGCACCCGCACGACGCCTACAGCCGCTATGACAAACACGTCAGCCGCGCCGCCTACCGCTGGGCCCGCGTGGTGGACGAGCAGGAATTGCGCCAAATCATCAAACGCCAAAAGAAAGACATCGGCTCCATTGTGGCGATTATTGCGCAAAAGCGCGGCCGCTCGGGCTATGTCAGCCAAGTGTTGGTCCAAGGCACAAAGGGACAGGTGGTGCTAAACAAAGAAAATGTCATCCGCAATAATCTTTGCCCGGGGATGCTGCGCAGCACTTATTTTATCGTGGTCCCCCATTATGAGGACAGACAGCTGAAGGGCTTTGTTTTTTACGGCGGCGGCTGGGGGCATGGGGTGGGCTTTTGTCAAACGGGCTCTGCCGGGCGGGCGGAAGCGGGGCAGACCTACCCGGAAATTTTAAAGCACTATTTTCCGCAGGCTGTGCTGACGGACACGCGCAAAGAATTGTAACGGCGAAAAGGCGAACGGCAAAGACGAACAGAAATAAGGCTGAGATTCCCGATTACGACATTCGGGAATGACGAAATGAATAGGACATGCCGTTATAAAATGTCGTCATCCCCGAAAGTCTCTATCGGGGATCCCAACCGCTTTCGCTG
>CAVDMZ010000053.1:0-8793 GCA_963610115.1 Duodenibacillus sp. | reverse complement strand
CTTGGGCCCTCTTCCGCCCCGAAAATGGGGAGTTTTCCCCCCGGCCTGCTTTTTGCGGCCCACGCGCACAATGTTTATTCCCCCTGACGTCCGGGGCGCGGCTTGTGCCGCCGGAGCGGCGGGCGTTGGGCCCTTTTTGCGTGGCAAGGGCGGCTTTGAAAGGGAGGGTTGGCCCGCCCGCTTTTCCGCAGGTTCTGGAAAGGCCTTTGGCAAGGGCTTTGGCAACGGGGTCCCCGGGCGGGACGAAGCGGAGCCAGCCGCTTTTCTTTTGGGCAGGGCCAAACTAAATTTGGGTTTAGGCAAGGGGCGGGAGGTTTTGGTCAGCTCGGTCAATTTGCCCAAGCGGCATACGCGGCAAATCTCAGTCCATTTTTCCTTATCCTCGCTTACAAAGGACAGGGCCACGCCCACCGCGCCCGCGCGCCCGGTGCGGCCAATGCGGTGAATGTAATCCTCGGCGCATTGGGGCAAATCATAATTAATCACGCAGGCCATATCGGCCACGTCCAACCCGCGCGCCGCCACATCCGTGGCCACCAGCGCGGGCACCTCGCCGCTGCGAAACTGCTCCAGCACCTGCCGGCGGCGGTTTTGGCGCAGATCCCCGTGCAGCGCGCCCACCTTGCAGCCGTATAATTTAAGCTGCTTGGCCAGGCGTTCGGCCCCGTGGCGGCTTTTGACAAAAACCAGCACCGAGCCTTTGCGCGTTTGCAGTTCGTGCACCAGCTGGGGCAGTTTTTCCCGCGTGGACAAGCGCACAAACTGCTGCAGCACCAAATCCACCGGGCGGGACACAGAACCGATTTGCACCCGCACCGGCTTGTGTAAAAACTCCCCCGCCAAATGCTCTATTTCCTTTGGCAAGGTGGCAGAAAAAAGCAGGGTTTGCCGCGGTGCGGGCAAGGCGGAAAAAATGCGCCGGATGTCCGGCAAAGAACCCATATCCAGCATACGGTCGGCCTCGTCCAGCACAAAAAAAGCGGTATTTTTCAGCGTCAGGCTCTTGCGGCCCAAATGGTCTATCACGCGCCCCGGCGTGCCGATAATCACCCGCGGGTGACGGCGCAGGGCGGCATACTGTTTATGAATATTCTCCCCGCCGATGAGCAATGCGCTGGGCAGGGGTAGTTCGTCGCAAAGCAAAGCGTTCAGCGCCGCTTGGGTCTGCTGGGCCAGCTCCCGCGTGGGCGATAAAACCAACGCCGTTTTCTCCGGATTCGCCTGCAAATGCACCCACAACGGCAACAAAAAAGCAAGGGTTTTCCCCGTGCCCGTTTGGGCGGTAGCCAACAGGTCGCACCCCTTGAGCGCCGGGGGCAGGGCCGCCTGCTGCACTGGGGTGGGCTGTGTAATGTTCAGCCGCTGCAGGGCGCTTTGCAACGCCGATGGCAACGCTTCAAACGCGCTCATGCGTCAGTCTCCTCTTTGCCGGACATAATTTGCTCGCACTGCTCGTTTAAAAACAGCCAACGTTCCTCTACATTACCGATTTGGTCCCCCAGCAGGGCCAGCTCTATGCTGTTGTCGGCGTCGTAACGCTGCAAAAGCAGGTTTTCCAGCTCCTGTTTGCGCTTGTTTAATTTTTCCAATTTTTTGTCCAGCTCGCGGATTTCCTTCTTCAGCGGGGCCAACTCCGCACGGCGCTGGGCCGCGGTTTGCCGGCGGGACTGGGCGGAATTTTCTTTATCGCTGGCGGCGGAGGTTTTGTCGTTGCGTTTGAGCAGGCTGGCTTTGTAATCCTCCAAATCGCCGCGGTAAATCTGACACGTTCCCCCCTTGACCAGCCACAAGGTGTCGCAGGACATTTCAATCACGTGTAAATCGTGGGTAATCAGCACCACGGCCCCCTCATAGGCATTGAGCGCCTCCAGCAAGGCCTGGCGCGAAAGAATGTCTAAATGGTTGGTCGGTTCGTCCAAAATCAGCAGATGCGGTGCATCGCGCGTAATCAGCGCTAACAGCAGGCGGGATTTTTCCCCGCCGGAGAGCTTGCCAATCAAGGTGTCAGACTTGGCCTTATTGAGCCCAAAGGCCCCCAGTTGGGCGCGCACTTGGGTTTCGCTGGCTTCGTGCATAAGCTCGCTGAGTTGCTCATACGGGGTTTTTTCTATGTCCAATTCCTCGGTTTGGTGCTGCGAAAAATAGGCAATTTTAATCTTTTTGGCCATTGTCATCCGCCCGCTCATCAGCGGCAAGCGGTGGGACAAAATCTTCGCCAAGGTGCTTTTACCGTTGCCGTTGGCCCCCAACAGGGCGATGCGGTCGTCGGGTTCTATACGCAGGGTCAGCTGCTGCAAGACGGGTTTGTCGTCATAGCCCGCCACGCCGTCCTCCAGGGTAATCAGCGCCTGCGTCAGGCGCGCCGGGGACGGAAACTGAAAATGCACTTCCGGGTCTTTGACCACGGCGGGCGGCTGGCCCATTTTTTCTATCATTTTAATGCGGCTTTGGGCCTGTTTGGCCTTGCTGGCCTTATAGCGGAAACGGTCCACAAACGATTGCAAATGCGCCACCACCCGCTCGTGCTTGGCCGCGGCCAAGCGGGCGCCCTCTTGCTCGGCCTCGCGCGTGCGCTCATAGGTGTCGTAATTGCCGTTATACATTTTTAAGCTGGCCTGCTCTACATGGATGATTTTATCGCACAGGCGGTTTAAAATGTGGCGGTCGTGGCTGATGAGCAGGACGGTTTTGTCCGTCTTGGCTAAATAATTTTCCAGCCAAGTGGCGGTTTCCAAATCCAAGTGGTTGGTCGGCTCGTCTAAAAGCAGGCAGTTGCTGGGCGCGTAGAGCGTGGCGGCCAAATTGGCGCGCACTTGCCACCCGCCGGAAAATTCCCTCAGCGGGCGGTCAAAATCGGCATTTTCAAAACCCAGCCCGCTTAAAATGGCGCTGGCTTTGGCCTGCGCGGCGTGCGCTCCCAAGCTGTCCAAGCGGTCGTAAATTTCGGCCAGTTTCTCGCCGGATAAATCCGGCTGCTGCAGCTGGCGCTGCAAGCGGGTGATTTCTTGGTTGGCCTCCAGGATGTATTGCAATAATTTTTTGGAAGGGTCTTTGATGTCTTGGGCCACGGAGGCGATTTGCGTCCCGCGGGAGATTTCTATCTTTCCCCCGTCCGGGAACAGCTCCCCCGTGATGAGCTTAAACAACGTGGATTTGCCGCACCCGTTGAGCCCCACCACGCCCATTTTTAAGCCGTCAGGCAGGAGCAGGTTTACATTTTCAAACAGGGTGCGCAACCCGAAATGGAAGGATAAATCTTTAATCTCTATCATTAGATTATATTATAGAAAATTTTGACTTTCTCCGTCGGGCGTGGTGGCTTTTCAGACGGGGCTGCGTCTAAAACGCACGCGCCCCAAATTTGATAAAATAAGCCCATGAGCCAAAATATTGCAGCGTTGGATTTAGGCAGTGGGCAAATCACGGGCGCGCTGGTGGTGTATGACGAAAACACCGGCACCTGCCGCGTGCGCCATGCCGTGCGCCAACAGTGCCCGGCGGTCAGCGCGTGCTATATTTTGGATTTTGACCGGGCTGTGCGCGATGTACGCACGGTGCTGGGACAACTGGGGGAAGCAGCCTCTTATGCGCCCACGGTGGTGGTGGGACTGCGGGGCGGATTTTTAAGTTTCCGCCGCTCGGGCGGGACGCAATCCATTGAGAGCAAAAATTCCATTATTACCTCTAAAGACGTGCGCGCCGCTTTGGACAACTCCGTGCCGGACGCTTCAGAGGAAAATTTAGAACTGGTCAATCTCCTGCCCCAAAGCTTTACCGTGGACGGCAAAACGGGCATACAAAAGCCCGAGGGGCTCATCGGTAAATTTTTAGAGGCGGAAACCTTTTTGTCCTATGCGCTGGCTACGCATCTAAGCAATTTAAACCGCGTGATGACCGCCGCCGGATATGAAGATTTTGAGGCGGTGCCCACGGTGCTGGCCTTGTGCGACGGTTTGCTCAAGCCCGAGGAAAAACAAGCGGGCGTGCTGCTGCTAGACCTTGGCGCGGCCAACAGCTCTGCGGCGTTGTATCACAAAGGGCTGCTAGAGGGCGCGTGGGAAATCCCCCTCGGGGCGGACCTGATACTGCAAGAAGTGGCAGAGGTACTGCAAAACGATTTAAAGAGCGCCCGCGAAACCCTGCGCCAACACCCTTACGGCGAAGACGAAGTGATGGACGACCTGCTGGACGAGGCCGCCCGCCATATGATGCAAAAAATCAAACAGGAGCTGCTGCAAGGTTCGCTGGCCTATATCAAGTACCCGCCGAAGCATGTGGTGCTGACCGGGGGCGGCAGCGGGCTGGCCGCCAAAAACGCCGCCGAAAAGGTATTCTCCGTGCGCCGCGCGCGCCTGGCCAGCCACGACGATTTAATTGCCGACAGTGAGGAGCTCACCGCCCCACAATACACCTCTGCGCTTTCTTTGGCCCTACATTCCCAACGCCACGGCGGGCCCGCCTTGGGATCCGTAGCCGAAAAAGCCCACGGTTTCTTGGGCCGCGTCCTGGCCAAGCTGGGGCTAAATTAAAATTTGCAAAAATAAATGGCTCTCAGCAAAACACCCCCGGCAAAAGCCGGGGGTGTTTTAGTAAACATTTCCTAATAGATTTTACTTCGTGGCGCCTGCATCACGCAAGATAGAGACTACAGAGGAGTTACCAGAAGCTACAGCCAACTTCAAGGGAGTCCTGCCCTTCTTATCAACAACATTCACATCTGCACCCTGGCCAATTAAGCGCCTAATCATTTTTATGTCGTGGCGCTTGGATATAGCATACATCAAGGCAGTCCATCCCTCCTTATCAACGGCATTTATATCTGCACCCCTGTCAATTAGCCTGTCGGCCGCCTCACCCTCAAGGCCAGAAGTTAGAGCCCACATCAAGGCAGTTCTTCCCAAACGGTCGGTGGCATTCAGCTTTGCACCCCTGTCAAGTAATTTGGAGATCGCTCTTGAATCGTCTCCCATTGCAGCATACATCAAGACAGTGCATCCACTATTCTTGTCAACGGCATTCACATTTGCCCCTGCTTCAATAATTTCCTCTGCCATGTCTGATTTTTTTTGCCAAACCGCAATCTGCAAAGCTCTATCCCTACTTTCTTTTGTAAGTAGTAGTTTGAAGATTTCTCTGTTGTTGTTCTTCCAGGCCGCTAGCAGGGGAGTAGCCTCACCTCGGACTTTGTAGTTCGGATCTCCCCCTACTTTAAGTAGTTCTTCTGCTGCTTCATACTGGCCTTTCTCTGCAGCAGTCCACAAAGCTTCGTTAATGGCCCTCCTGCTTGTTACCATCCCTTCTTTAAGCAGTATTTTGAGCATTTGGACGTTGCCTTCTCCTACAGCACATCGCAAACTTTGGATGGCGTTAGCTTCATCTGATTTAATCAATATTTTGAGCAGTTCCATAGCGCGATGTCTTACGGCGCCGCAAACAATGAAACTCTGTCTTCTCCAAACGCCCACTCTATCCATATCTGCCCCTGCTTTAACCAATTCCTCAATTACTCCTACCCTTTCGGCGGAAAACGGTTCTTCTGAGCGGGTGTATGTAACATTCTCCAAAGCACTTGAGCTCTCCAAAGGAATAAGATGGCGAGAACCAATAATATTTACATCTGCGCCTGCTTTAATCAGTTCTTTGACAAAATCTCTCTTGAGGAATCTTGCGGCATACATCAAGGCAGTGTTTCCCCCGCGGGTGTCATTCACATATGCACCCGCTTTAAGTAGTTCTTGGAGTATTTCTATGTCCTTCCGATGAACTGCGGCTATCAAGGCAGGAGAGAGAGCTTGGTAGCTCCTATCCACATTTTCACCCGAGGCATACGCGTTCACATTTGCACCCGCGGCAATCAGGACTTTAACTGTTTCTATTCCGCATTTCTCTACGGCATATCCCAAGGCATTTACACCTCTCACTTCGGTGGCATTCACATTTGCCCCTGCTTTAAGTAGTTCTTGGATTACTTCTACCTTACATGCATCTGCGGCCAACATCAAAGGAGTTTCTTTATATTTTGCCTTGTGATTCACATCTGCACCCGCGGCAATCAGGACTTTAACTATTCCTTTTCCGCCGTTCTCTGCAGCATACATCAAGGCAGTTCTTCCCAAATGGTCGGTGGCATTCACATCTGCACCCGCTTTAAGTAGCTCTTTGCTATCCCATGCTTTGTCTTTCTTGGCGAGATACATCAAGGCAGTGTTTCCTTCGTCGTCCTGCACATTCACATCCACCTTAGCAGCGCCCTTTTGGAGTAATTTTCTAACCTTTTCCAGATCTCCTTGGGCAGCAGCAGCAAGAAGTTTTTTCCCATTCGCCCGTCTGATCCCGATTGCTTCATAAACCGGATAGTCCAGCCCACTCAAATCCACCTTCTTTTTGAGTAATTCTTTAACCTTTTCCAGATCTCCTTGGGCAGCAGCAGCCTGATAGTCCAGCTGATTTTTCAATGCGTTTTCTCCGCTGGCAGGCTCTTTTCCTGTCTGCGCGGCAAACGAGATCCCCGTCAAGGCGAAGCTCAACAGGACAGCTACAACAGCTCTTTTGAGTTTCATACCGTCCTCCTTTGGTTTATTCCTTATCAATATAACCAAATTTTTCTAACAGCTTGGCGTCGTTGCGCCAGTTCGGGCTCACCACCACCTGCAACTCCAGCCGGTAGGGCCGCCCCAAAAATTGCTCTATGCGCTGCTGTGCGCGCTGGCGCAGTTTGGCAATCGCCGCGCCGCCTTTGCCGATTAAAATGGGCTTTTGGGTCTCCCGTTCCACGTGAATAATGGCGCGGATGAAATTTTTAGGGCCCAAATCCTCGGTAAATTTTTCTATCTCCACTTGGGTGCTGTACGGGATTTCCTTTTGGTAAAGCTTAAAAATCTGCTCCCTTATAAACTCCGCCGCGTAAAAACGTTCCCAGCGGTCGGTCCATTGCCCCGGCGGGAAATACGCCGGACTCAGCGGCATGGCGGCGGCTACGGCGGCCTTTAACTCCTCTATCCCGTTGCCCTTGGCCGCAGAAATGCAAAAGGTTTTCTCCACGCGCGGCAAAGCCTTTTTTACCTGCGCCTCCAACGCGGGCAGGACGGCTTTGCCTTGGACCAAATCGGTTTTATTAAGCACCAAATACACCGGGCAAAATACCTTGGCCAGCTTAGCCAATAAATCTTGGTAAGCGGGCAAATCCGGCGCGGCGGCGTCTAACAGCAGCAGCACCAAATCGGCATCCTCCCCCACGGCACGGTCCACACAGGCGGCCATGGTCTGCTGCAATTTGTAGCGCGGGTGCAAAAAACCCGGCGTGTCCACAAACACCACTTGATAGGCCGGGCCCTCCACAATAGCCAAAATGTTTTGGCGCGTGGTTTGAGGTTTATCCGTTACCGGGGAAAGCAGCCCCCCCGCCAGCGCGTTGAGCAGCGTAGACTTACCCGCATTGGGCAGACCCGCCAACACCGCAAACCCGCTATGAAAATTTTCCGTCCGCCTATCCATATTCACTTTATACTTCGGCCCCCGGGTCTTTGCCCGGGGGTGTTTGTAAACGTTTTCCCGATAGATTTTACTTCTCCTCGGCGCCTGCCACACGCAAGATTTCGTCTATGCGATTAGAGCTTCTATATCTGCTTATCTTCCAGACAGACTGGCCATATATGTCTCTTGCATGCACATCTGATCCCGCTTTAATCAGTTTTTCAATCATATCTGCATTGCCAGCAAATGCGGCATGCATCAAAGCAGTCTTGACTTTCTTATCCACAGCATTCACATCCGCTCCGGCCTCAAGCAGTGCTTGGACTGTCTTTGTGTGCACTCCTTCGTGGGAGGCAATAATCAAAGCAGTCTCGCCTTTCTTATTCACAGCATTCACATCCGCTCCGGCCTCAAGCAGTATTTGAACCACCTCTGGCCCCTTTTTAGCGGCAAACATCAAAGCAGTCTCACCTTCCTTATTCACAGCATTCACATCCGCTCCTGCTTTAATCAGTTCTTTGACCATTTCTCTACCGTGGCGCTGAAACATAGCGTACATCAAGGCCGTGCCTCCATCCCTATCAACAGCATTTACCTTTGCTCCTGCTTTAATCAGTTCTTTGACTATTTCTGTTCTTTCCAGCAAGCACGCAGTCATCAAGGCCGTTCCTGTTCCAAGACTTTCACCAAGATTCACATCCGCTCCTGCTTTAATCAGTTCTTTGACCATTTCTGTATTGTGGGAATGAGCTATAATAGCATACCCCAAGGCCGTGTTTCCAGATTTCCCAACAACATTTACCTTTGCTCCTGCTTTAATCAGTTCTTTGACTATTTCTAGGTTGTCATTCAAGGCAAACCACATCAAAGCAGTTTCGCCCCTCGCATTAACAGCATTCACATCCGCACCTGCTTTAATCAATTTTTTGGCTATTCTTGTCGTCGTTTTTTCGTCAACGTATGGCATTTGCCACTCGCGCGCAACTATCAGCAAACAAGTTTGGCGTTCTCTATTTCCAATAGGAATAGCATCCACGTCCACGCCACCAAATTGGAGTATGTTTTCAACCTTTTGCGGCTTTATATCAGCACAAGCTCTCCGAAGTTTCAATCCGCGCTTATATCTTATGTTCTCTATCTGTTCGGTAATTGCTTCGTGCAGATTGGTCAATATATTTTCTCCGCGGGAAGTATTTCCTGTTTGCGCAAATGAAGTCCCAGCCAAGGCGAAGCTCAACAGTACAGCTACAATAGCTCTTTTGAGGTTCATACCGTCCTCCTTTGGTTTATTCCTTATCAATATAACCAAATTTTTCTAAC
>CAVDMZ010000052.1:8046-8819 GCA_963610115.1 Duodenibacillus sp. | reverse complement strand
GTTTATTTTTGTTTTGTCGTCGGAGAAGTGGGCTCCCCTTTTTAAAACACTTGCCTAATGTTTTTTTTTGCTAAATTTTGATTGTAGGGAAAATTTAGCAAAAAAGGAAGGCAAGCATGAAAAACCGTTCTACGGGCCATTTAGGCCGTCTATTTAATGCCGTCATTCCCGAAACTGCGGCCCGCAGGGTTCGGGGATCTCAACCTTATGAAAAAACAACGAGATTCCCGATTACCACCTTCGGGAATGACGTAAGGAGAGGACCTTTGCGCGGCTTTACACTCATTGAACTTTTGGTCGTGGTCCTCATCATTGGTATACTTTCTGCTATCGCCCTGCCGCAATATACCAAGGCGGTGGCCCGCTCGCGGTTGGCCGGAATGATTACCTTGGCAACTTCTATCGTGCAGGCGGAACGGGTGTACTACATGGCTAACGGAGAGTACACCGTGGATATGGATAATTTGGATATACAGTTGCCCGGGGATTTTAAGCGGACAATCCTTGAAGATTCCAAGAGCTCCTATAACTCCGGGCAACTGGCAGTGGTTCTGTACCGTAACGGTGTTGGTGGACTAGATCGTGTTGTTATCCAATCGTCTCAAATCCCGTCCTTTATTAATATGAGTTTTGATTCGGCGGAGACGTATTATTGGTGTGGTGTGCTAAAATCAAGCCCGCAAGTGGAGCTGGGTAAAAGCATTTGCGCTACATACGGTACTTCTGTCCCAAGCGAAAGTGGCTATTTTTACTACAAATTAAAATGAAACTCC
>CAVDMZ010000052.1:1314-8006 GCA_963610115.1 Duodenibacillus sp. | reverse complement strand
GCAGCAGGCGGAACACCTTTTCGCTCCAACCCAAGCTCAGCCATTCATACGGGCCGTGCGGGTTTTCATACGAAGCGAAAATATTGGGCGTGGGCAGCCCACGCAAGGACAGCTGCGCCCCGTCCGTGCCTCCGCGCGCTTGGATGAGCTGATAGGCAATGCCCTGCTCCTTGAGCGCGCTTTCCAGCACCTGCATGGCCTGCGGATGCTCTTTAAGCACTTGGCGCATATTGCGGTATTGCTTGGTAAATTTAATTTCCATTTCCGCGCCGGGGTATTTGGCGCGTTTTTCCTCCACCAATTTTTCTAAATCTTTTTTGAACTCTTCAAATTGGGCCAAATCGTGGTGGCGCACAATGCCCTTTAAGACGGCGCTGTCCAGCTGCGCCTGCAAGTGCATAAACAGGACAAATCCCTCCTCGCCGTCGGTGGTTTCCGGCAGGCGGTTTTCCGGCCAAGAGGACACAATATCCGAGGCGATACGCACCGGGTTGAGCATAAAATTTTTGGCCGCGCCAGGGTGGCAGTTGCGCCCCGTAATGCAGATTTCCACGGTGTCTGCGTTGAAGTTGCCGCAATCAATGTCGCCCAAGGTGGCCCCGTCTATGGTGTAGGCAAAGTCTGCCCCAAAACGCGCGATATCAAAATAGCGCACGCCGGTGCCGGTTTCTTCGTCCACGGTAAAGGACACCTTGACCGGACCATGTGCAATTTCGGGGTGGGACAGCAGGTGTTCGCACAGCGTCATAATCAGGGCGATACCCATTTTGTCGTCGCCGCCCAGCAGGGTATTCCCGTCGGAAGTAACGATATCATCGCCCAAGCATTTGGCCAGCGACGGCGCCGCCTGCGGGGTCAGACGCATATTTTTTTCGGCATTGATAATCAGGTCCCCCCCTTGATACTGGGCGTGCACGACGGGGCGGATGTTTTTGCCGCAGTAATCCTCCACCGTGTCCATATGCGCCAAAAAGCCAATGGCCGGGGCGGGTGCATTGCCCGGAATTTCCCCGTAAATAATGCCGTTTTTGTCTATTTCCACGTTGGAAATACCCAGCTGTTTCATCTCCTGCGCCAGCGTTTGGCCAAAGGCCAGCTGGGCGGGTGTGGTCGGCACGGACGGGCTGGTGCCGTCGCTGGTGGTGTCCACTGCGACGTAACGGGCAAAGCGGTCATAAATCTTTTTTTGTAGATCGTTCATAATTTCTCCCCACGGTTGTTTTAATTATTATACAATTATTTAAGATACCCCTTAGGAGAGAACTCATGAAAAAAGTAGTTTTGCTGTTTGTCTTTGCCTTGTTTGCCGCGGCGTGCGCCAGCGTGCAGGAGGCTGAAAATTTTGCCAACTGCCGTTATGCCCTGCGCAGCGTGGAAATTGCCGATTACAATTTAAACTCGCTCAGCTTTGACGTGTATGTGGGCATTACCAACCAAAACCGCAAGGAGGCGGCTGCCATTAAAAAGTTTGAAGGCGCCCTGACCATGAACGAGGTGCCCGCGGGAGAGATAAAATTTGAAAATGTACGCGTGGAGCCGGGGGCGACCAAAAACCAAAAGGTTCATTTGATTGTGCCTATGAGCGCCTTTAACAGCAAACTGCTGGGGGCAGTCAGCATGGGCAGCGGTACGGTGGACTATCATCTGACGGGGACGGCCTATTTTGACACGCCGCTGGGCGAGGTGCCCGTGCCGGTGGACATTGGCCGCGTGGGCAGTACGAACTAAAAAATCTGAAACACCAAAAAGCCCCGGGAAATGGCCCCGGGGTTTTTTACGGTTTAGAGTTTGCGGAGATGTCCGCCGGGCCCTTGCGAGATACGGCGGTCGATGGCGCGCAATTTGTTTTCCAAGCAGCCGCGGCACTGGGCGGGCGATTCCCCCGCGCAGGCCTTGCCCGGGTAAAGGGCGTAATTGAGCCGTGCCTCTCCCTCGGTAATATTGGGCATAACCACATTGGCCCCGCTTTGCAAGGCTTTCAGGCGTCCGTCGGGCGACACGGTCTCCATGGCGGTAGTCGCCGGGATATGGATGTCCGGCAGCAACAGGCGCGTAAGCGCCATCACCTTAAGCGCCAGGGTCAGCTGCGGCGCAGGAGCGTCTTTAAGCGGGGTGTCTGGGTTGGGAATAAAGGGCCCCAGCCCCACCATATCCGCCCCCAATTCTTTAAAATACAAAATGTCGCGCGCCAAGGAGCGCAGCGTCTGCCCGGGCAAGCCCACCAGCACCCCAGTGCCTGTTTCATAGCCCAAGGCTTTTAAATCACGCAGACAGCGCAGGCGGTTTTCAAAGCTCATACCCGGATGATATTTTTCATACAGGGCTTTATCGGTGGTTTCTATTCGCAGCAGGTAACGGTCCGCCCCCGCTTGTTTAAGGGCGCGGTAATCCCCGGTCGGACGTTCGCCCAAACTGAGCGTGATAACCAGCCCCAAGGCCTTGATTTGCTGTAAAATCGGCGTCCACACGTCTGCGGTGAAAAACGGGTCCTCTCCCCCCTGCAGTACCACGGTTTTATAGCCGTATTGCACGGCTTTCTGCGCCAGCGCGGTGATCTGCGGCGGCGTGAGGCGGTAACGCGTCAGAGAGGTATTTGGGGCCCGCAAACCGCAATATAGACATGGGTTGGGACAAATATTGCTAAATTCAATCAGGGCGCGCAGGTGCACCTCATCCCCCACATAACGTCGGCGGACTTGGTCCGCCGCGGCAAACAGCGGGCCGTCGGCCTGCGGGCTTTCTAGAAGAAAAAGCAGTTCGTCTTCGGTCAGTTGGTGCGTTTGTACGGCACGCGCTATCAGCTCAGCTATTTGCATAGATATAGTGTATAAAAAAACCCCTGTCCGGGGACAGGGGTTTTAGAGTGGTTAGGAATTAGCGCGGGCCCGCCCGCAACGAATCCAACAGGTTTTTGGAGTCGGATATCGTCGGCTCCAAGGCGCCCGTTACCGCATTGTAATTGAAGCGGTAGGAGATTTTAAAGCTCTGCGGATTCTCCGGCGGAACCTTAACCAGCACGGAATAATTGTCCGGCTCTACGGCGGTGGTAATGTTCCACTCAATCATCTCCTGCGTGGCCGGATGGCGCGAATTAATCAGTTGCTGCAAGGTTTGTCCGTTGACCATGGGCAAGTTTTTTACCTGCGTCAAAATAACGGCCAGGGGATTATCCTGCGTTTGCATGGGCTGCGGGGCAATTTGGCTGTCCACTCCGGCGGGCAGCTGCATCGGCTGGGCCGCGGTCTGCGTCGGCGGTTCCAGCAGTTCGTTGAGCTGTTCGTCTTGTCCCAGCACTTCCTCCTGCTGGGGAGCGGACTTGATGAAATTGAAGCGGGAAGGCAACAATTCCAAATAGGCAAGCATCACATAAATCAGTGCCAAAAGGACCAAGGACACCAAGCCGCCCAAAACGATTTTGATCAGCGGAGTAGAGGGCTGTTGGAAGTCCGCCTCTTTCATATCGTGCTGGGTGTTGATATCCAAGCCCGATTCGGATAAATCCAACCGATCCGTATCGGCGGGCTCTTGCACCATAGGCACGGTTTTGATATCCATGCTAGCGCCGCGTTTGGTTTTGATGGTGTTTTCCAAAATGACCTTGGAAAGGGACAAATCCGTGCTCGGGTCTTTTTTGTCCGGCACGATTTCTTCAATAAATTCCGTTTTGACTTCCGGCGTTACTTGGGAGGCCTGTTCCACGGCCTGCTGGGCCGCCTCGGTAGAGCCGGGCAATGCCCCCGCTTGTTCCCTTTGCTTTTGCAGGCGGGCTTTTTGCTCCTCCAGCAAGGCCTTTTCGGACTTGGCCTCGGCCGGCGGAATGAAATCCGAAATCAAGTAGGTGGACCCTTCCTTCAGTTCCACTTCCGTCATCTCATTAGGGTTATAAAAGCCTTGGCCTTCGGGAAGTTTGGCCTCTTGCGCAGCCGGTTGTTGCCCCCCGGGGTTTTGTGCCGCTGGGGTTTGCCCGGCCGCTTGCGATGCGGGGGGCTCTTGCCCCTCGGGCAACGGAAAGTCATCTGCGGGGGTGGCGCGGCGTTCGGTAAAGGCCTCATCCAAATCCGCTTGGGAAATCAACCCCTCCGGCTCTGTGTTTTCCAATTTTTTGCCGGGGACCAATTCCTTCACCGTTTCCGTTACTTCCTTTGCACCCGCTTCGGGTGCGTCGGGATTCATGGGGGTCAAGGCGTCATTGATGGAGCCCAAATCCGGGACATGGGCAGTCGGTTGCGCCGGGTCTGCAGAAGCGGGGAGCGGTGTTTCTTCTCCGCCTACAATATTAAGTTGCGGCTGATCGGACAAGTCCAAGGGTTGTTTGTCTTGGGGCAAGTCGGTCCCGGCCGCTTCGGCGGGCTGTTCCTCCAACGGGTTTAAATCCAGTACCGGCTCAAGGACAGGTTCTACAGCGGGCTGTGCTATAGGTTCCACTACCGGCTCAATGGCAGGTTCTGCCAACGGTTCTGCGGCGGGTTGCACAGCCATAGCAGGTTCTTCTACAGGTTGCGCCGCAGGTTCCACCTCGGGTGTTGCCACAGGTTCCACCTGGGGTTGCTCCGCTTCCTGTTCTTTTTGGGCTTCCTGCAGGGCCTGCAAAATCAAATCGTTTTGTTGGGCGGGAGCGGTAATCTCGTTGATGATTTCCTCGCGTTTTTCCTCGCTGATTGGCAAAGAGGCTTGCGCCGGAGCCGGCTCTGCCTCTTGCGGTTGTGCCGCAGGCTGTTCGGCGGGCGCTTCTTCCATTTTTTGTTCAGGTTGCGCTTGTGCGGCGGGTTCGGCCAGGGTTTCCTCTTTTTCCTCGCCGTCTTTTTGGCTTAAGGCTGCCGCTACAGCCGCCCCCGCGCCGACGGTAGCCGCCGCCGTAAGGGGAGAAAGCAAATCTTGAAAGGTGGCCTCTTTTTCTTCCTCGGCTTGTTCCTTGACCCCGTACAGAGAATCCAAGGCCGAGCGAAGCACCACCTCTTCCCCTCCTTTGTCGGCCGGGTTTTTGGCGGCGCCAATTTGGATTTCATCCAAAAAATCTATGGGTTTGCTTGTTGCGGTAGAGCTGGCCTGCGCCACTAAAGACTCCGCGTGGTGCATCAAACTTTCCGTATTGGTAATGACCCCTTCCTCCGTGGTGGCTTCCTCCGGCAGAACCGGAGCAGGTTTTTCAGCGGTGGGGGCTGCGGTTTCTGGGGCAGGCAAGGGCTGCGTCAAGGCCGGGGCCGGGGGCACGGCGGCCGCAGCAGAAGCGGCCAAGGCTTGGTCCAATTTCCCTTTTAACCCCTCAATTTCCCGGGTCAGATGATCAATTTTTTCAATTAAAATTTGGGTGGTGGCATGGTCCTGCGTCAATGGCTGGGCTTGCCCTGCGGCGTTTTCCTCTTGCGGGGCCGGTTGCAACTGCAGCTCCTGCTGAGACAGCGGGGCGCGCGTCATGGTTTTTGTCGCTTCGTCAAATTCAAAAACGGCGGAAGCCTTGACCCATTCTTGGTTGGCCCCCTCTTCTATTTCCTCGCTGCAGATCAACGTCTCCGGCGTAAAGCCGTTTAATGTGGCCAATTTGTCTTCTTCAAACGGCCCGTCCACCTTGTCATTGATGTAGACCCAGTATCTCATTGTTTTCCCACCCTGATTTTTTAGAATAAACCGCTACGATACAAGCATAGCAAATTATCACGTCTTTTTACAGCTTTTTTTATAATTTTTATCTGGTTATTTCCCCTTGCGGGCTGACCGCGCGGGCTTTTTTGTACATTTGCAGCAGCGTGTCCAGCTCCTTGGTAGAGGTCTTGTGCGCCTGAATATTGGCCATCATATCGCTGACCAACTCCAACGAGGAGCCGCTCTCCAGCATATCCAGCACGAAAGAAGAAATCCGCGTGTCGGACGTGCCGTTTAATTCCCCCACCAAAGCTGAGAGGGCAAACTCATGTTTGGCCCGGTCGGACTTCCAAAAGGTGTAGGGGGCAAGAGATTTTTCAAAAAATTCAGTAATTTCTTGTGCGGGTTTGGTACCCAAATAATTTTTTAACGCTTCCGGGGCCAGTCCTTGGGTCAAGGTTTGGGCCTTTACGTCGCGCAGGTAGGCGGCTTGCTTGCGGGCCTCCTCTAAACTCAGCGTGCCCAGCAGTACCTTGCAGGCCAGCTCTTTGTTTTCCAAGGGCTTTTGGCAATGGGGCAGCTCGCGGAGGATTTCCTCCATTTCCCGCTCTATTTGCACAAAGGTTTTTTGTCCGGCAAAGCGTTTGGCGATATCGTACTCGTAGCCGGCGTAGGCCTCTTTTTTAGACAGGGCCGAGCGCAGCAGGCTGCGCTCGCGGCGCAGGGCGGCCTTTTGCTGGGCCTGCTCAAATACTTTTTCTGTGCCGTCTAAAAGCACCTGTACGGCCAAGCCCAAGTTTTCCTCTTTTTGTTTGACGTGCGGCAGCCGCTTGAGCACGGCGTCAAAGGCGTCCAAAATATCCTGCGGGGTTTTGACCTTGAGGTAACGGCAGGCGATAATCATCAGGTCCTCTTCCAAAATTTGGCCGCCTACCAGTTTGGAGGTCAACGCAATATCCTGCGCATCCTTGGCGGTAATTTGGCAAAGCAAGGCCTTGGCCGCCAAAGAGGCGCAAAGATTTTCATCGCCATTGGTTTTGAGCAAGGTTTGCAGCAGTTGGTTAAAATGTTCCTCAAAAAGGACCGCGCCCGGGGCGGTGTACATGGCCAAC
>CAVDMZ010000052.1:0-1304 GCA_963610115.1 Duodenibacillus sp. | reverse complement strand
GACAAGTGGTAACGGTCGGCGGTTTGGTAAATGGCTTTTTTATTTTGCTCCAGGCGTTGCTTATCTTGCGGCAAATCCTGCTGCGCTTGGGCCAGCAATTTGGACAGGGCGTGTTGGGCCTTGTCGGCATCGGGCATATCCTTGCGGTCGCGCACGTCTGAAAGTGCGGCGGCAAATTCCTCGTCAAAGAAACGCCGCGAACCAAAGGACGCATAATAATTAAGCAGTAAATCGGTGTCCTCGGGCCGGGTATCTAAGGCTTGGGTCAACTCCGCCACGGAGACGGCGTTGTTGTACACGCGCAGCTGGCGCAGGGCGGCGGGCAATGTAATTTCATCCAACAGAATTTTAGCCACAATGGTGTCGGCCATTTCCCCCCCGTCACCCAGCTGGGCGGAAATATCGGCAATATCCTGCTGCAGACGGGCAACGGATTTTTTGTTCTCCAGCGTATAGACCAATTTGGCGGCGTAATCGTCGTCAACATGGGGAAGCATTTTATAAATAGTGCCTAACATTCCGCTGCGTTTGGTGGCTTTTTCTGTCATGGGGAGGCCTCTTAACAAGATTTTAAAAACACATCTATGTGCCGGCGCAATTTCTTGCTCCAGTCTTCATTTTGGATAAAGGCCAAATTGGCCCGGATATTTTCCACACAGCAGCGCACCGCACTTTTGAGCAAGTGTTGCGCACAGTAAATATCCGATACAATGACCGGGGCGACGAGTTCCTTAAACAAATCAATTTCCCGCAGGCAGGCCATGGCGGTGGTGGCGGTGTCCGCCGGGACGCGCGCGGCGTAAATCAGGGCATCCTCCATGGCTTTGGGGCGGTCGGAGTCCTCTTTGGGTAATTTTTTGGCGACCAGGAAGGCACTATAGGCGGCTCCGTCCTCAGCGATAAAATTGTTCAGCTGGGTTTTTAAGGCGCCCAATTTGCGGATATGCTGGGACAAGCGGTTTTTGGCCTCTTGCGGGGTGGCTTTTTTAAGCACGGTGGTCTGCGCTGCCATTAAAGCCAACGAACAGCCCATAGCCGCCGCCATGGCCGCCGCCGCCCCTCCGCCGGGAGTGGGATCTGCCGAGGCCAAAGCCTGATTGAATTTTTCCGCCGCTTTAAACCATTCCATAAAGGCTCCTTACATGATTGTGCCCGAGGGCAAATCCGAATATTTTTTGATGCGCAGCATCTTTAAGCGGTCCTCGTCAATGCCGGTGCGGCTGAAGAATACGTGTTCAATGGCACTGGCGGGCGAAATGTAAATGCCGCGCTTGACGCCCTTGGGGTCGGTATGGAGCCCCAGC
>CAVDMZ010000051.1:0-8825 GCA_963610115.1 Duodenibacillus sp. | reverse complement strand
TGCCGTCATTCCCGCGCTGGTGGTCTGCAAGGGCCCGGGAGTATCAGCCCGTCCACTCCGTCATTCCCGAAGGTTGTAATCGGGAATCCCAGCCTTATTGTTTTTGCTGTTCGTTTTTTCCTTTTTGTCGTCGGAGAAGTGGGCTCCCCTTTTTAAAACACTTGACCAATGTTTTTTTTTTGGTAAATTTTGATTGTAGGGAAAATTTAACGAAAAAGGAGCCCTTTTATGAAAAACTCTTCTACGGGCCATTTAGGCCGTCTATTTAATGCCGTCATCCTCAGGGTTGCGGCGTGCAACGCTCGGGGATCTCAACCTTATGAAAAAACAACGAGATTCCCGATTACAACCTTCGGGAATGACGCGAGGAGAGGACAGTTGCGCGGCTTTACGCTCATTGAACTATTAGTCGTTGTGCTTATCGTCGGCATACTTTCTGCCATTGCCCTGCCGCAATACAACAAGGCCGTGCTCAAAAGCCGTGTCGCTACAGCTTTTGCGCGCCTTTCTGCTTTGGACCAATCGCAAACCGTCTTCCATATGGCTAATGGAACCTATGCCACGGACATGGATGCCTTGGGAGTGGGGTTGAAAGAGGTGGAGTGCCATCCGAGCCTTGACTCCTTGGTTTATTGTGTGGGGTTTGTCGGCGTAGCAGGCACCCTATTTTTTGAATGGCACGGGTATCATGCCACCGCTCAAAAGTATTGGATTTGTGCAGCGCGAATAGGAAACGAGGCAGCACAGGGCATTTGCCAGTCCTATGCCAAAGAATGGGGAGGGACGCGTGCCCCATATGACAGCGGTAAATACGTCTATTATTTCGGAGCCCCGCGTTAAAAAGTTATTTTTTGACGGGTTTTTTTAAAGCGGCTTGGGCCGCTTTTATTTTGGCCAAAAAGGCGGCCTGTACATGGAGTTTTTGATTGAGAGGGGCGGTCTTTTGGTGGCAAATGGCTATCGCCACCGCGTCGGCCACGTCGTCAGGTTCGGGCTGCTTGTCCAAGCGCAGGGTCAGCTGCACCATGCGTTGCACTTGTTTTTTGTCGGCCGTGCCGGTGCCACACAAAATCATTTTGACCCGCTTGGGGAGATAAAAAGAAATGTCTTTGCCTGCTTGTTCACACGCCAAAATAATCACGCCGCGCGTCATCACGGTGTTAGCCATGGTTACGGCGCGTTTTAAGAAGAAGTTTTGCTCCATGGCCACTTGCTTGGGCTGATAATCGTTTAAAATTTTTTGCAGCTGCTGGTAGATGTAATCCAAGCGTTTGGGCAGCTCTTGCCCGGCCGCCGTGTGGATGAGCCCGCACGCGACCAGCGTCAAAGTCCCGCGCGCGCCGCGGCCCACCACGGCCCAGCCGGTGCGGTCTAACCCGGGGTCTATGCCCAAAATAAGATTGGATAAATCCGTCATAAGATGATTATAAAAAAACCGCCCGCAACTGTAAAGCGCGGGCGGTGTGCGGAGAAAAGTTATTTGTCCAACTTGGCCATAATATCGTCGGGGATATTGTAGTTGGAATAGACGTTTTTGGTGTCGTCGTGGTCGTCCAATTCCTCCATCATATTCAGCAACGATTCGGCCGTGTGCTCGTCGGTGATGTTCACTTCCGTGTCGGGCAGCATGGTCAGTTCGGCCGATTCGGGGGTGATGCCCTTGGCTTCAATGGCTTTCTTCACGGCCTCAAACGTCGCATCCGGCGCGGTAATGACTTCGTAGGCTTCGCCTTCAGTGCGCACGTCCTCTGCGCCGGCTTCCAGAGCCAGGTTCATCAAATCATCTTCGCCGATGGCGTCTTTGTTTACCACAATAACGCCTTTGCTCTTAAACATATAAGACACACAGCCCGAGGTGCCGATAGAGCCGCCGCGGCTGGTAAAAATTTTGCGGATTTCCGCAAAGGTGCGGTTTTTGTTGTCGGTGGTGCATTCCACGATAACAGCCGTGGAGCCCGGGCCGTAGCCTTCGTAGGTAATTTCTTCGTATGACACGCCCGGCAACTGCCCCGTACCTTTCATGATGGCACGTTTCATATTATCCAGCGGCATATTGGCCGCGCGGGCATCGTCCATGGCTTTGCGCAAGCGGGGGTTTTGGTCCGGGTTGCCGCCGCTCATCTTGGCGGCGATGGTGATTTCTCTTAAAATTTTGGTAAAAATTTTACCTTTTTTAGCGTCTACGAGGGCCTTTTTGTGTTTGATACCGGCCCAGTGCGAATGTCCACCCATAGGGTTGCTCCTTACTGCAAGATTAGATAATCTATTTTAGCAAATTTTATGCCGCGTGGAATATATTAATGAAAAGCAAGGAAATTTTTTGAAAGCTGTATGCGCGGCAGCGCGGCGCGGGGAGGAATACTGTGGGCACACGCGCGGCAGCGCGGAGGTATCCGACCCGAGGCGCAACAACGAAGTAGCCCTTTTCTGGAAGAAAAAAGTGCCCCGTGCGGGATTTGAACCCGAATCCCCGGTTCCGAAGACCGGTACTCTATCCAGTTGAGCTAACGGGGCGAAAAAGCTAATTTATTGTAGCATTTTTGCGAAGGTCGCCTTTTTGCCTTTTGCCTGGCCGCGGTGCGGGCCTAAAGACCTAGGTTGTTTTTGGGCCTTTAGGCCCTTGTGAAAAAAAGTGAAAAGTTGGCACAATAAAAAGGAAGGTTATACTATTGTACTTCTTAACAGGATAGAGAGGCATTACTTATGAAATCCCCCGTAAAGCCGTTAGCAGAAATGTTTAATCAATTTATTAGCAGTATGCTTTGTGTGTGTTTGTTGGTGCAGTTGGCCCTACCCGTGGCTGCCCAAGCCCGTCCAAGGAAAAAGACCATTTCTTTGCCCCGTGTGTCCTCAGAAGAAATAGACAAAAATTTAAAAAAAGCCTACGAAGACTCTCTCTCCAAAACCTTTGTCAGCGAAAGTACCAATACCCTGACCCCGGCCAAGGCCCAATATTTCAAACAGCAAGAAGATTATTTTAACGACCCTGTTGTGCGCCAGCTAACGCAAATCCGCCAAATTTTTGTCCCCCTACCGCAGGAGCTGTCCAAAAAAGAAAACAACGGGGAAGAGCAGTTTCAGAAACAATTTTTAGAATCTTATAACCAAGAAGTGTCGCAGCAAGTCCGCCAAGCCCAGGCGCAGTTAGATCAAGCCGTTCAAAAACAACGCCAATACATCCAAGACCAAGTGGAGCAGGCCCGCCAAGCGGAGGTATCCGAGGATATTATCAATACTTGGGCCAACGCTGAAAACGCCAAAATAGAAGAGATGATTACCGCCGCCAAGGCTAAGATTTCTGCGTGGCAGACGCAAGCCCAAAAAGAGGTCTCCAACCATTACCAAACCGCCTTGAAGAAAGCCCGTGAGGAAAGCCACCAGCAGGCGCGCGCCAAAATCAAAGAGCTGATGACACTCTACCGCAAACACCCGCAGAAAGCGGCTCCGTTTGTGTTGGATATCAGCTTAGCCGTTTTTATGGCCGAGAGTGCCAAAACCTCGCTGTTTACCGAAGAAGAGAAAAAAGAATTGCATGATTTGTATCTAAAGACGGTGCGCAACGCCCCCTCCCTCAAGAAGGCGCAAAGCGAGGATGCCTTCGGCCCGGTGCTCAGCGCGGTTTCAGGCTTGGGGCTGATTGGCGGCGGATTTGAGGATTCCTCCGCCGTGGATAAATTGATTTCAGACCATTTGCAAACCTCCTTGGCCCCGTCCGTTTTGCTGACGGGGATCAGCTCCTTGCTAGCCATGCAAGCCTATGGCACGGTGCGCGGCATTTTAGCCCAAGCCACCCGCAATGAGGAAAGCACGGGCGTTATTTTTTCCTTTACCGAATTGACCCAAGCCTTGATTAATCTCAGCGGCCAATACTTGGGCGAAGTGTCCAAATGGGCGCAATTTCCCGTGCCGCAGGAAGGGCAAGTAAAGGCCATGGGGCAGGCTCCCTTGGGCAATGCGTGGGAAGAGGTGGCCTATATGCTGGCGGCCGACGGCTCCAACGAGGCGTTGGAACTGTTGCGCGATTACGGCATCAACCAATGCTCCGTGTATTCAAAAGCGAGCTTTAAAACAGAATGGGAATTTGGCTGCTCCGGCATAAAGCCCTTTTTAGTGGGGGCTTTGCTCAGCGGCAAGTCTGGCGTCTATACCGGCCGTACCGATGGGCCCTTGCAGGAGGGGTATGTGATGGACAATAACGGCACCCATTATGTGGACGCGAAACAAGCCCAAGCCAACCGCAACCGCCAAGCAAACGCCGTTAAAAACTTAAACAATTTTGTGGCCAATTTGGGCCTGAGCCTGCCCACGGCCATTGTCCGCCAGTTGTACTTACGCAATATGGGCGACTTGGACGCCGACAGCCAGCTGCTGCTGGACCAAAAATTATACGCCTTTTTTAACAAGGAAACCCAAGACCAAAAGGCGCTGCCTGAAAATATGTGCTTGCGTCCATACGATAAAAACAGCGCGCAGTATAAGAGCAAACAACGCCAACAGCACCGTGCTGAAACTTGGTTGGCCGTGGCTACCTTGGCCGATATCGCTTTCATCGTGTGGTGTTCTTATGACTTGGTACGCTTGGGCGTGAAGGCCGTCAATTTGGGCCGTACCATTTATATGACCACCCGCATGGCCCGTATGGGTACGCCGGTGGCTGCGCGCGTGGCGGTCATGTACCGCTTGAAAACGGCCCGCTCTTTGGTGTGGTTCCGTCAAGCCAAGGAAGGCGCCGCCTTTGCCGTGCGCGTACAAGCCCGCCAGTTTACTCAAGCGGGGCAGTGGCTTAAGGTGCCTGGGGGCATTGCTTCCAAATCCCTTTTGGAGGTGGCTTTGCCGACGGCGGCCTTCTCCGCCAAAGACGGGCAGTTGTTATTGAATAAGCCGGTTATTATAGACCAGATGAAAGCCCAAGCCGTGCAGTTGGGCAAAGTGGCTCCGCTTTCCGTTTCCGCGGGGCAGCGCACGGCCACGGCCGGAGTGGCGGAAGCGGTGGGGGATGTGCAGTACGCACTGGACAAAGCCACGCAGCGCGCCAATGCCCGTTTTGCCGCGCGCAATCACTGGTGGCAGCGGATCAACCCGAACCAAAATGCCGTTTACCGCCGTTATTTGGCCGAGGAAGTAACCAAACAGCCGCTGAACTTTTACCGCAAGGGCGACTATGGCCGCTTGGTGGACTTTTCCAAACAAGTTTTGTCCAACCGCTCTATTGTGGTGCCCCAAAAGGTGGCAGAGATGAAATCCTTGCCGTTGTTTGATAAACAAGGGGTGTTAGATTTAACGGCGGTGCGCAATATTTTAGGGGTGCTGGCAGACGGGACCACCTCCCAAGCCCGCGTGGAAATCCGCCAAGCTTTGGTTTTGGCCCAGCAAAACGCCGCACGCGAATTTGCCAACCGTAGCGGCTTGGCCCGCTGGAAGGGAACGCTGTTTGGCAAAAACAAAACCATTTACAATAATTTGTTGTCCAATGCCATTATCCGCTTATTGGAAGATGATACGGTGTTGGCGTCCGTTTCTTCCTTAGAGAAAGAAAAGATTTTGCGCTTGTTTGCTACCTCGGTGCGCAACAACCGCAATATCAGCGTGCCGGCCAATATTGGCACTTATGTGGGATTGCAAAAGGAAAGCGTCAAATATCCGCACAAATACAAAGAGATGAGCTCGCTGCTCCTGGACGGCAAAACGGAACCCCCCCCGGCCTTGCCCGTTAACTTCCGCGTGGAGCGCGGCGTCAGTGGCGTAGCGGCCGACGGTTCCTATCAGCGGGTGGTGTTTACTCCCGGTAAAGACGGCTACTTTATGGGTCTGTTCAACGGAATGGATAAACCGACCAATTTGGCCAACTTTAAGATCAATGTTCCCGAATACAGTATGCCCGCCATTATCCGCGCGGCGGCCGATGCCGGATTGGAAAAACCTTTGGAATTTAAACTGACCCCGTATGCCGGAGCCAAGGCGTTCCGCGAGGCCATGGCCATCAGTGGGGAAAGCACCCAAGCGGTCCGCAACATCAAGTACAATCCGTTGGGCAATGCCCTGGCCACTTTGCGCAATAAACAAAAGATATGGGTGCAGGAGGTGCCCGTGTTTTTGCGCGCGGCGGAGGGCACTGAATTGGCTGTCCCTGTCCGAATTATGGCTGATAAACGCTTGGGCTTAGAGGGCGCGCGTTTTGTACTCAACGGAGATAACAAGCTGGAGCTTTTGCAAGGCGGCAAGCTCATTAATGACAAGTTGTTCTATTTTAGCTTGCCCAAAAAACAGATTACTCCGTTTGTAGGCTTGGTCTCCCAAGGAAAATGGACCAGCCCGCTGACCTTGACGGTCAAATCCGGCAATAACAAATTATTGCCCTTGTACTTGTCCACCGGGTTGAGCTTGAGCTCTGCCTCCGTGGGGTTAATTGCCCCGCTGGAAACCACCTACCGCGACCGCGTGACGGATACGGACAAGACCTTAATTTCTTTGGCGTTTCCCTACTTGCCGTCCTTGATGGCGCCGGCGCTCTCGCCTTTTGTGATGCGTTTTGGTGCCTTGCGCGTGGTGCAATTTGCCTTGCTGTCTGTGGCGGGGGGATTAGCCTTTACGTGGGGCATGGGCTTTAATGGTAATTTGGACCAAAACAACCTGCCGCCGATTTGGCCACTGTTTGTGTCCGGCACCGCTATTGGTATTTCCTCTGCCCTCAGCCGCTCGGGTCTGAACGTGTTGATTGACACCTTGGGCGGCGGCGGCGGTTTGCTTAAGAGTATGGCGTTTAAAAACTTGGGTTCTTTGTTCCTGCTGGCTCCGTCCTTTGTTTACGGCGGATATAAGTTGGCCGTTGAACCGAAGTTGAAAAACCAGACCTTAAGTGAGGAAGAACTAGCTAAACCTGCGACGGACTTTTCCTTGGCTTTCCCGGTATTGACGGCCTTGACTACGGGGATTTTGACCTACCTGTCTTTGGCGCGTATCAGCCCGGTTATCGGCCGCAGCGAATCGGTTATCAACGCCAGTACAATCTCAGACCCGGCCAAAAAATTCCACTTCGGCCGTGCGATGTTAGCCTCGTGGAAGACCATTTCTTATAAAGAAGTTTTGCCCTTGGCTGCCGGAGCTTTCTTCTTCACGGGCTTTGAAGCGGCTGCGTTTAGCAAGGCCTCCAACCAGGCGTTGCGCCCGCGCTATGAAGATATGGATTTTGTCAAAAATTCCGTGGCCGGCAACCGCAAGAACTTGGTTTCGTTGTTGACGGGCGGTACGGTGGCTTTGATGCCGTTTATTACCCGCCTGGCCGCCAAACCGACCTTGCGCGCTTTATCGGACCCCTTGAAACCGGGTTCTGAATACAAACGGATGCTGGGTTTATCCTATGCCATGAACACCGCCGGCGGCGTATTGCTGATGAAATACGGGATGGACGATAACCCGCAAGTCAGCGATATGTTGCTGGGAATTGGGCTCATGGGCTTTGGTACGGCCAACGTTACACAATCCTTGCAGAAATTGGCCAATTTGAGAGTTGGCGCCAGAGCACGTTTCTTCCCGCCCATGACCGAGGTGGAAAAAGCCGCTAAACTCAAGGATTTAAGAACCATGACCATGACGGGTTTTTCCTGGTCGCAAGTCGGTTTGGCCGCTATACCCTTGGTGCAGAGCCGTTATGTGGATAAAGAAGTGGCGCAAGGGATTACCAGCTCCAGCAAAGGGCCGCTGTCTTCCATTTGGATTCCGCTGGGTTCCTTGGGGCTGAGCTTGGCTCTCATCTCGCGCAGCATTGGGTTGAATTTCCACTTGCCGGTGGGCTTGCTGGGTGGTAGCAAGTTGTTGGTGGATGGTCCGGCCTCGTTTAATCCGTGGCCGTACGGCCAAGCGGCGGCGGATCAGTTTAACCAGAGCCGCTACGGCCAGTTTCAAAGCGGTATCCAAAGTTACCAAAAGCACCAAGCCGAAAAGGCCGAATTGCAGCAGTTGCGTCAAGGCAAGGCTACCTCTGCCGTGCAGCCCAGTGCCTTGGCCGTGCCGCCGGTGGGTCCGGGGCTGACGGCCCCCGCTTTGAAGTTGGCGCCCGTGCCGCTGCTACCCGTTGCGCAGCCTGCGCACCCTTGAGCTTGGTGGTATGGATTTTGCGCCCCCGCAAAAAGCGGGGGCGTTTTCATTTGCAAACGGAAAAGGGCCCTAGGTCCAAATCCTATCCCCCAAAGTGCCATATATTTGGTATAAAGTAAAGTATGAGGTCGATTAAATCACAAGAAACCCTGACCTGCCCCAACGGCTGCGAGGCATTTGACGCAGACCGCTGGTCGTTTGTCAATGTAACCCAAAACCCCGAACTCAAAGACGCCGTGTTGGGCGGAGAGCTGAATTTGGTTTGCTGTCCCCGTTGCAGCACTTTCTTCCACGCGGATACGGACTTTGTTTACTTGGACGAACAAGGCAGCCTGTTGGTTTTTGTTTTCTCGGACAAAAACCGCAAGAACAAGGGGGATCTGCTTGCCAAGATGCGGCGCGATTACGCGTTGCTCAAGGATACGCTTTTTAAGCAGCTGAAACTGGACTTTGGGCCGGTATGCGTTTTTGGCCTGGAGGAATTAAAGGAGGTGGTAGCACAAGAACAACAACGTACGGACGAATCCGAAGCCGTAGCGGCAGCCGCCGCCGCGCTGGGCCTGAAGGTCGCGCGGCTTAAGCCCGATTGGGCGCGGGAACGGGGGTTTCCTGTTTACACGGCCGCCGGGGCGGACGAAACAGCAAAAAGTTTTGCCGATGCCGCCCGCAAGGTGCTTGCGTCAGGCTTGAAAAGCCCGTTGCTTAAACACTTTGCCGACGAAATGCAGGGG